>JBMOGP010000176.1:0-5607 GCA_049318285.1 Hyphomonadaceae bacterium | reverse complement strand
CGCGGTTGAGAACGGTCTGCGCGTCCAAGTGGGCGAACGAGGCGGCGGGCGCCGGGTCGGTCAGGTCGTCAGCGGGCACGTAGATGGCCTGCACCGAGGTGATCGAGCCCTTGGTGGTTGAGGTGATGCGCTCCTGCAGCTGACCCATGTCGGTCGCGAGCGTCGGCTGATAACCCACCGCCGACGGGATGCGGCCAAGCAGCGCCGACATTTCCGAACCCGCCTGTGTGAAGCGGAAGATGTTGTCGACGAAGAACAGGATGTCCTTGCCCTGGTCGCGGAAGTTCTCCGCAATGGTGAGGCCGGTGAGGGCCACGCGAGCGCGCGCGCCCGGCGGCTCGTTCATCTGGCCGAACACCAGCGAGCAACGCGAATTGCCGCCGCCGCCAGCCTGGTTCACGCCAGACTCCACCATCTCGTGATAGAGGTCGTTGCCTTCGCGCGTGCGCTCGCCGACGCCAGCGAACACGGAATAGCCGCCGTAGGCTTTCGCGATGTTGTTGATAAGCTCCTGGATCAGCACGGTCTTGCCGACGCCTGCGCCGCCGAACAAGCCGATCTTGCCGCCCTTCGCATAGGGGCACAGCAGGTCGACGACCTTGATGCCCGTGGGCAGGATTTCGGGAACCGGCTTCTGGTCGACGAAGGCCGGGGCGAGCTGGTGGATGCCGCGCAGGACCGAACGGTCAACCGGGCCGGCTTCGTCGATCGGCTCGCCGATAACGTTGAGAATGCGGCCCAGCGTTGCTTCACCGACCGGCACCGAGATGGCGTCGCCCGTGTCACGGACTTCGTGGCCGCGCGTGAGGCCTTCGGTCGAGTCCATCGCGATGGTGCGCACGGTGTTCTCGCCGAGGTGCTGTGCGACTTCGAGAACGAGGCGCGTGCTCCCGTTCATCGTCTCCAGCGCGTTCAGGATCGCCGGCAGGTGGCCGTCGAACTCGACGTCGACCACGGCGCCGATAACCTGGCTTACGCGGCCTTTCACGTTGGTGGCGGTTTTCGTGCTCATGTCTGGCCTCTGGTCTCTCGTATCGGTGTCTGGCGTGTCTTGGCGGCGTCGTCAGAGCGCTTCAGCGCCCGAGATGATCTCGATCAGTTCCTTGGTGATCTGGGCCTGCCGCGCGCGGTTGTAGCGCAGCTGCAGGGATTTGATCATGTCTCCGGCGTTGCGCGTGGCGTTGTCCATGGCGGTCATCTGCGCGCCCTGGAAGCCGGCTTCGGTCTCCAGCAGCGCAGACAGGATCTGCGTGGACAGGTAGCGGGGCAGAAGAGCTTCAAGGATCGCCTGCTCGTCCGGCTCATAGATGTAGCGCGCGCCCTGCAGGTCGACGCTTGGCGCATCGGCCGGCGGGCGTGCAGGGATCAGCTGCATCGCGGTCGGGATCTGGGTCAGCAGGTTCTTGAAGCGGGCAAAGACAAGCGTCGCAACATCGAACTCGGCGGCGTCGAACCGGTCGGTGATTTCGCGTGCAATGCTGGCTGCGCTCTCGGCCGTGACCGTGCGCTCGCCGCGGCGGTCGATATGGCCGATGATCAGCGCGCCGTAGAGACGCTTCAGGGCGTCAGAGCCCTTCTTGCCGATGGTGAGGATCTTTACCGTCTTGCCGGCTGCCTGCAGGCGGCGGATTTCGGTGCGCGCCAGCTTGACGATGTTGGTGTTGAAGCCACCGGCAAGGCCACGCTCGGACGTCATCACGACGAGCAGGTGCACGTCATCGCGACCTGTGCCAGCGATCAGCCTGGGTCCGCCGCCGGCCGCCGCGCCGGAGGCGAGGTTGGCGATGACGGAGGCCATGCGCGTCGCATACGGCCGCGCCGACTGAGCCGCCTCCTGAGCGCGCTTCAGCTTGGCCGTGGCGACCATCTGCAGCGCCTTTGTGATCTTCTGCGTGGACTTCACGCTGACGATCCGGAGGCGGAATTCCTTCAAGCTGGGCATGGGCTATGCCTTGTCCTCAAGCTTTCCGGGCTACGCGAACGTCTTCGAGAACGATTCAAGCGTCGCCTTGATCGCGTCTTCGATCTTGCCGCCGTCCTTGCCGTTCTTGGAGATGTCCTTCTGGTCGCGGATGTCGCCCAGCAGAGCCTGCTTGTCGGCGCGGATGTGGCGCAGCAGTTCGGCCTCGTAGCGCACGACTGCATCGGTCGGTATCTTGTCGAGATAGCCGCGCGTGCCCGCGTAGATCACCACGACCTGCTCTTCCATCGACAGCGGCGAGTATTGCGGCTGCTTCAGGAGCTGGGTCAGGCGCGCGCCGCGGTTCAGCTGGCGTTGCGTCGCCGCGTCGAGGTCGGATCCGAATTTCGCGAAGGCGGCCATCTCGCGATACTGCGAAAGTTCCGATTTCATCGTGCCGGACACCTGCTTGGTCGATTTCACCTGGGCCGAACCGCCCACGCGCGACACCGACAGGCCGACGTTCACGGCCGGGCGGATGCCCGAGTTGAACAGGTCGGTCTCGAGGAAGATCTGGCCGTCGGTGATCGAGATCACGTTGGTCGGGATGTAGGCCGACACGTCGTTGGCCTGCGTCTCGATGATCGGCAGCGCCGTGAGCGAGCCCGAGCCATGGTCGGCGTTCAGCTTCGCCGCGCGCTCAAGCAGACGCGAGTGGAGATAGAACACGTCGCCCGGATAGGCTTCGCGGCCCGGCGGGCGGCGCAGCAGCAGCGACATCTGACGGTAAGCAACGGCCTGCTTCGAGAGATCGTCATAGATGATCAGGGCGTGCATGCCGTTGTCGCGGAACCACTCGCCCATGACGCAGCCGGTAAAGGGCGCGAGGTATTGCAGCGGGGCCGGCTCGGACGCGGTGGCGGCGACGACGATTGTGTATTCCAGTGCGCCGCGCTCTTCGAGGGACTTCACGACCTGAGCGACGGTCGAACGCTTCTGACCGATGACCACGTAGATGCAATAGAGCTTCTCGCTCTCATTGCCGCGGGCGTTGATGGCTTTCTGGTTGAGGATGGCGTCGATCGCGACGGCGGTCTTGCCGGTCTGGCGGTCGCCGATGATCAGCTCGCGCTGGCCGCGGCCGATCGGCACCAGCGTATCGATGGCCTTGATGCCGGTCGACATCGGCTCATGCACGGATTTGCGCGGCAGGATGCCTGGCGCCTTCACATCGACGCGGCGGCGCTCGGCCACATTGGTCAGCGGACCCTTGCCATCGATCGGATTGCCCAGCGCGTCCACGACGCGGCCGAGCAGGCCCTTGCCGACGGGCGCGGACACGATCTCCTGCGTCCGCTTGACATTGTCGCCTTCCTTGATGCCGCGGTCGTCGCCGAAGATCACGACGCCGACATTGTCGCGCTCGAGGTTCAGCGCCATGCCGCGCACGCCCGAGGAGGTGAACTCCACCATCTCACCGGCCTGCACGTTGTCGAGGCCGTGAACGCGGGCGATGCCATCGCCCACCGACAGCACCTGGCCGACGTCCGACACTTCAGCTTCAGCGCCGAAGTTCGTGATCTGCTTCTTCAGGATCTCGGAGATTTCTGCCGCGCGGATGTCCATGGGGTTAGGCGCCCTTCATCAGGTTCGTCAGGTTGTTCAGTTTTGTACGGATCGAGGCGTCGACCAGACGCGAGCCCATCTTGAGCTGCAGGCCGCCGATCAGGGCGGGGTCGACTTCGACATCAACAGTGACGCTGCGGCCGAGCGCCTTGGATACGGCGCTTTCGAGGTTGAGCGTCTGGTCTTTCGAGATCGGCTTGGCGACGCGTGCGATGATGCGGCTCGCGCCGCGATGCTTGGCAGCCTTCTCGGCGAAGGATTTCGCAATCGCGGGCAACTCGCCGGCACGGCGGTTGAGAGCGACGACGCCAACGAATTTTCGGGCAAGTTCCGGCATGCCGAGCTTCTCGGTAAGCGTCGCGAGAACGGCAGATTTCTCTTCGGATTTGTGGAGCGGCGACTTCAGAGCGCGCGCGAGCGCAGCATCGCCGTCGATCAGCTTGCCGAGCGCGGTGAGCCCGCTATCGACAGCGTCCACCTCGCCCGAGGTGATCGCCATGTCGAACACAGCCGCTGCGTACCTTTGCGCAGCCTCGCTTACCGAAGTGGTCGTTGAACCGGCCAAATCTCTAGCCCCAATAATCAAGTTCGAGAGCCCCGAATCCCCCACACCGGTCCGAGGCAAAAATTGATGTGAAATCAACCGCGTGAATACGGGTGGCGACTGGGTCGTGAGCCGCGCGGGCTGACTAGCACGCGCCAAGCGGTTGTGACAACTCAAGGAAATTGGCTTTTTCCGCTGCAAACACGGGCGTTTCGTCGCGGCGCGGGAGGGGCCAAAACCCGGGCGCTTCGCGCGCCCGAGGCATTCTCGGACAAGCTTGATGCGCATCCCGGGAACCCCGGCTCCGCGGGCGCGCGGAAACGCAAAGTTTTCTCAGGCGCAACATCGGGATTTCCAAGCCCGACTGGCTCGGTCGCGGATGACTGCTTGGCCCAGCCAACTTGCGGGACAGCGCTTGAATCCGTACCTCAGTGAACACTCACACAAGCGCGAGCCAGCTGAATGACGTCTCTCTTCTCTTCCCTCACCCTCGCCCGCGGACCGGCGTGGAAGAACAGGTTCATGCTGGCGCCGCTGACCAACACGCAGAGCCATGCCGACGGCGTGCTGTCTGACGTTGAATACAACTGGCTTACGCAGCGCGCCAAAGGCGGCTTCGGCCTCACCATGACCTGCGCTGCGCATGTGCAGGCGGTTGGGCAGGGCTTTCCGGGACAGCTTGGCGCCTTCGACGACAAGCACCTCGAGGGGCTGGCCCGCCTCGCCGCCGGCATCAGGGCGTACGATTCGGTCTCCTCGCTGCAGATCCACCACGCCGGGAACCGCTCGCCCAAGGAGCTGGTCGGAACCCCTGTCTGCCCCTCCGACGACCCTAAAACCGGCGCACGCTGACTGACGCTCGCCGAGGTCGAAGCCCTGCGCGACGCCTACATATCCGCCGCCGTCCGCGCCGAGAAGGCCGGGTTCGATGGCGTCGAGATCCACGGCGCACACGGCTATATCCTCGCGCAATTCCTCTCTGCCGAGATCAACCATCGCGACGACCGCTATGGCGGCAGCCTCGAGAACCGCGCCCGCATCATCATGGAAATCATCGATGGCATCCGCGCCGCCACGAAGCCGGACTTCCAGCTTGGCCTGCGCCTGTCGCCCGAGCGCTTCGGCCTCAAGCTTGCGGAGATCCGTGACGTCGCCGCCGAAATTCTGCGCGATGGCAAGATCGACTTCCTCGACATGTCCCTGTGGGACGTCGCCAAAGAGCCCAACGAAGACGAGCACAAGGGGCGCACCCTGATGAGCGTCTTCACGGATCTGCCGCGCGGCAAGGTCCGTCTCGGCGCCGCCGGCAAGGTGATGTCGGGCAAGGATGCTGCAGGCGTGCTCGACGCTGGCTGTGACTTTGTCGTGGTCGGCCGCGGCGCGATCCTGCGTCATGACTTCCCGAAGCGCGTGCAGGCCGACGCCGATTACGTCTCCCCGCAAACGCCGGTCACGATCCAGCACCTGCTTGACGAAGGCCTCTCCCCCGCCTTAGTGCAGTACATGCGGCAATGGCCGAACTTCGTTGAGGCGGAGG
>JBMOGP010000175.1:0-5682 GCA_049318285.1 Hyphomonadaceae bacterium | reverse complement strand
ACGACCCGGTCGTCATCGCCCATCGTCTCCCGGACTTTGCCCGTGCGGCGATACTCATCGTATTGCGACCCGACGAGCCTGCGCTCGACAACATCGTCCACGGCTTTCGACACGATGCGGACTGGCACGCTTGCGGCCACAGCTACCGTATCCAGCACCAGGCTGACCTTCGGCGCATCCGCCTTCGCCTCTGCAATCGCGCGATCAAGAATGCGCGCAAGCATGACGGATGCATAGCCCATGAGGGCAGCAACGACATCCTTCATCTCCTGATCGAGGCCTTCGACCGGTCGCTTGCGGCCGATGTCAAAGTCATAGTGGTCGATCAGTGTTTCATAGTGACGGTTCGAGATCTGCGCGCCCGCCTTGATCATGCGCTCGATCCAGTCCTCGCCCGTGGGCGTCGGCACCTCAGGAAAGCCGAGGTCCTGCGTGAGGATCAGCAGCAGTTCCGGGAAGGCCTTCGACAGCGACCACTCGACCGCGCGATGGATGGTGCCCTCTTCCTCCGTCTGGTGCGTATGGAAGGGCTGCAGCGGATCGACTGCATAGTGACTCATCACGCCGGCGCAGTAGGCCGCGTGGCTCCAGTCCTTTGCACGCATGGCGCGCAGGGTGCGGTTATACCATTCGCGCGCAGCCTGGGGCGCACCGCCCCAGTCTCCGTCCCGAACGTGCAGCACGTGATTCTTGAAGTCCTTGAAGACATCATCAGGAGCCTTCGCGCCTTCAAGATAGGCATCGCGATGCTTCAGGAATAACTTGCGCCAGTCTTCTGCTCCGGCACATTGCAGATGATCAAGCGCGAGGATGGCAAGCCGGTGGTGATTGCTGCGGCAGACAGAATCCAGCACGAGCCGGTAGCAGACCGACATGAGCAACGCTCCCACAGGATGACGCAGCAACCAGAGGACGGGTTCGGTAAAGGGCGGGTTAACCTGTGTCGTAGCGGCATGAGACGCGCGCGGCGCAGAAGATCCCGATACTCCCTGTTGCGCCAACCTGCAGAAGCATCAATGCCAGACACGCCTTTCGCAGACACGCCTTTCGCAGGCAGGCCCGACCCAATCCTGCCGCGCGTGAAAGCAGACGACACAACATCATCAATCGTGACGGTGAAGCAGCCGGCTGCCCGCAACTGGGCAGGCCGGCGAGCATGGCAGCGTCCTATACCGGCGCGTTGGCAAAGCAGAAAGTCTGGAGTGCATGATGAGACAGGCGGCAAGATCGACCATTATGGTGGCTGTACTGCTGTCACTGAGCTTGGCGGCGTGCTCGCCTGCAGCCACGCCGGCAGGTCCAGCGCCTGGCGTCGGAAACAGTGAAGCTGCGCCGCAGCCTGAGGGCGTCGCGCCGAAGGTAATCACACCTGACACAACGATCCCTCCGGCGCTTGCCACGCCCGCCCCGACAGCACAGGACGCCCGCATGCAGGACCCCCCCGCCCCCACTCAGCCAACCCAGCCCGCCTCGCAACTGGACCCGCGTCTTGTTGGCGTGTGGGTCAACGAGAATCAGATCAACAGCCCCGGCGGCGCTGGCGGCTTCGCCAGCTTCTCAACTGTTATGACGATGGAGCTGGATGCCGACGGCACAATCCGCCAGTTCACGCAGTCTGTCGGTGGAGGAGGCGACTGGTCGTCGAACGCGGGACGCAGGCTGGACTTCGAGGGCAACTGGCGCGCCAGCAACAACACGCTGCTCGTTCACGGCATGGGGCTACCCGACTACACTCCGGCAGCCACCTACAGCTTCTCGGACCAGTACCTGGTCACGAACAGCGACATGGGCCGCCTGGTCTGGCAAAGACGGTCATAGCAGGAGACACCCTCGCTGGCTTTCGATCCACGCGACCTGCAACCAGGCGCGTGGTCTGGCGGATTGCGTGAGCCGTGGGGCGCTGCGCCTCCCGCTTCCGTACCAACCACTTGCATGCGGCCTGCCTGATCAAGCAGCGCCGCGCGGTGCTTCGGCCATGTCGCTTGACATCGGTCGGTGGCGATCATCCTCAGCCAGCCTCAGGCGGCGCCAGGATCGCCCATCTCGGAGCACTTCACCTGCACCTGGCCAGGCAATACGACATGCGTGAAGGCCCTTCCCGGCGCGCGCCGCAGGCGTTTCGACCGCACACGCCCCCTGCATCTGCAGCAGATCTTTTTGCAGCGCGCCTCTGGTGCGGCGGCCGGTCGGACCCATTTCCCGCCAGTGGGCTACGGCTCGCGCGGGTTGGGGATCAGCAGAAAAGGGGACGTGCATGCAGGCATACATTCTTCTCGACCGCTCGGGCTCGATGCAGTCGCTGTGGGTGGAAGCACTCTCGTCCGTAAATGCATTCGCAAAGGAACTTGCCAACAAGACAGACGGCCCGGTCGTCGACAGCCATGTGACGCTCGCTGTGTTTGACAGCCAGGAAGCCCTGCAGTTCGACGTGCTGCGGAAGAAACAGCCTGCGCTTCACTGGGACAACGTCACCGACAAGGACGCTTCCCCGCGCGGCATGACGCCCCTGCTCGACGCCATGGTGCGGATCATTTCGCTCGCCGAGTCAGACAATCCGGACAAGGCGCTCATCGTGGTGATGACCGATGGCCAGGAAAACGCCTCGCGCGAAGTGACGCGCGATGGCGTGAAGGCTGCGCTCGACCGGATAAAGGCCAGGGGTTGGGAGACCGTTTTCCTCGGCGCCAACTTCGACAATATCGCGGACGCATCGTCCGTCGGCGTTGTCGGCGACAAGCAGATGGCCATGTCGGCAGGAACGATGAACGCGTCGATGGCGCGGCTTGCGAAGAAGTCTCGCTTGTACGCTGCGCAATCCGCGCCGATCGCGTTCGATCAGGAAGACCGCGCCGTGGCAAAGGAAGCAAACATCAAGAACAAGTCGTAAGGCTTGTGCCAACCGAAACGGCAAATGGCGGGCGAGCGATCGCCCGCCATTTGCATGTCTCAATGCCGGAAGTGGCGCATGCCCGTGAAGACCATGGCGAGATCGGCGTCATCGGCGGCCTTGATCACCTCATCGTCGCGCACCGAACCGCCCGGCTGGATCACCGCTGTTGCCCCGGCCTGCGCAGCCTGCAGCAGCCCATCCGGGAACGGGAAAAATGCGTCGGACGCGCATACCGAGCCGATGGTCGCAGGATCGGCCTTGTTCAGTGCAGCGGCAGCGTCTTCCGCCTTGCGGCGCGCGATGCGCGCTGAATCCACGCGGCTCATCTGCCCGGCGCCGATGCCGACGGTGGCGCCGTCCTTCGCATAGATGATGGCGTTGGACTTGGTGTGCTTGCAGACACGAAACGCGAAGATGAGGTCCGCAATCTCCTGCGGGCTGGGCTTTCGCTTCGTCACGACTTTGAGGTCCGCTTCCATGATGCGCCCGACATCGCGATCCTGCACCAGCAGGCCGCCGGCGATCGTGCGCACCGTCACGCCGGGCTGGCCTGGATCAGGCACGCCATTGGTCAGCAGCAGGCGAAGATTCTTCTTCTTCGCAAAAACGGCCAGCGCGGCTTCATCAGCGCCGGGCGCGATGACGACTTCGGTGAAGATTTCCGTGATCGCCTCTGCCGTCGGGCCGTCAAGCGGAACATTGACGGCGATGATGCCGCCGAAGGCCGAGGTCGAATCGCACGCCAGCGCGCGGCGATAGGCTTCGGTGACCGTTGCGCCTACGGCGACGCCGCAAGGATTGGCATGCTTGATGATGGCGACGGCAGGCGAGACTTTCGGATCGAACTCGGCAACGAGTTCGTAGGCTGCATCCGTGTCGTTGATATTGTTGTAGCTCAGTTCCTTGCCCTGCACCTGACGCGCAGTCAGCACACCGGCGCGCTTGTCCGGGCCTGCATAGACAACCGCCTTCTGGTGTGGGTTCTCGCCATAGCGCAGCGTCTGCTGGAGCTTGCCGCCAAACGCGCGCCATTCGCCGGAATCCTCGCCGATCTGCTTCCAGTACCATTCGGAGATCGCCGCATCGTAGGCCGCGGTGCGCGCGTAGGTCTTCGCAGCGAGACGCCGGCGCGTCTTGAGGCTGACCCCGCCCTGCTCCATCTCTGCGATTGCGGCGTCGACATCGGAGCCATCGGTGCAGACAGCAACGAAGTCGGCATTCTTGGAGGCGGCGCGCAGCATGGCCGGCCCCCCGATATCGATGTTCTCGATGCAGTCGTCAAAGCCCGCGCCCGCCTGCACGGTGGCTTCGAACGGGTAGAGGTTGATCCAGACGAGATCGATGGGCTCGATGTGGTGGTCGGCAGCGTCCTTGCTGTGGGTCGCAAGGTCGCGGCGGTACAGAAGCCCGCCATGCACTTTCGGGTGCAGGGTTTTCACGCGGCCATCCATCATCTCGGGAAAGCCGGTGAGGTCAGCGACGTCACGCACCACAAGCCCGGCTTCCTTCAGCGCCTTCGATGTGCCTCCCGTGGAGACCAGATCGACGCCAAGCGCGGACAGCTTGCGCGCCCGCTCGACAAGCCCCGCCTTGTCGGACACCGAGATCAGCGCGCGCCTGATGACGACACGCTCGGGTACGTTTCCGGGGACGGCTCTGGGGGGTGACATGGTGCGACTCCGGCGCTTGGCTTGGGCGCCCGATAGCATCAGGGCAGCTGTCTTGAAACCGTCAAGCTTGCGGCATTCCGGCAGGCGCCGATTGGCCTAGCGCGACATCACGAACGTCGACCATTCAAGGCGAGAGCCGAAGGCCTCCCAGGCATTTTCGAGCCCGGTTGCCTCGACCATCGCCCAGAGGCGGCGGATGGCGGACGAATCACCGCTGACGAGGAACATGGCGGCCGAACGATCAACCGAGAGTTCGCTGGCTTCGAGGGCTGCGCCGCTGGTCTGGATCGCATCCAGCGTCTGCCGGACGAGTACATCCTGACGCTCGCTGTCGCAGTAGGCTTCGCCGTTGAAGAGGAGGACACGCATTTCCATGACTGTAGAGATGGCGTGGCTTGGCCAGCGATCAATACCCCGCCCGGACCTACTGCATCAGTGAACGTTCAGAACCGGTTCGCCCCAGGCGTGGTCCTCGAAGATTTCAGGCGCCAGCGCCTTCATCATGGACAGGGAGGCCTGAGGGTCGCGCCGCGCGGCATAGGAGACGATGGCGTCAAGCCGGGCCTGAACTTCGCCGATCGGCGGCGAACCGTTGTTTGTTACTTCGAGCACGCCGTGGACCACGGTCGGCTTCACCTGCTCACGGTCATAGAAAACAGTCTCGGTAAGCTTTTCGCCTGGGCGCGGTCCGGTAACGCGAATGAGGATGTCCTGGCCGGGCGTCAGGCCCTTCATGCGGATCATCTTCTCGGCAAGCTCGATGATGCGCACCGGGTCGCCCATGTCGAGCACGTAGAGCGTCGCCTCCTCCGAACTGGAGTTGGCAGACAAGGCGGCGGCCTGCAGCACCAGCGCAGACGCCTCCTCGACACTCATGAAGTAGCGCGTCATGTCGGGGTGGGTGACGGTAACGGGGCCGCCCTCAGCGATCTGCCGCTCGAACAGGGGCGAAACCGAGCCCTTTGAACCGAGCACGTTGCCGAAGCGGACAAGCGAAAAGCGCGTGCCCGGCACGGTTGGCGCAAAAGCCTGGATGAAGAGCTCGGCAGCACGCTTGGTGGCGCCCATGACGTTGGTGGGGTTCACGGCCTTGTCGGTGGAAATGAAGGTGAACGCCTTCAC
>JBMOGP010000174.1:0-5722 GCA_049318285.1 Hyphomonadaceae bacterium | reverse complement strand
TGGCCAGATCCTCGCCCAGCCTCTCGATGGCCCAGGCGCCGCCCGGCGGATCGATCACGCGGCCGAGGCTGGATTCTTCCTGCGCGATGATCTGCGTGTTGCGGGCAAGGCGGCGAGCGAGCTTGCCTGGAAGGCCCATCGCATCGGTGAAATTGCGGATAGTGACGATGTCGGCGCCACCAACACCAGCGGCGAAGCAGGCGGCGGTGTTGCGCAGGATGTTGACCCAGGGGTCGCGGCGAGTGAGCATCCGACGCGACGAGACGGCCTGCAGTTTCATAACGCCCGATGCGCCGAATGCTGTGGCGACGCGCGACCACATGCGGCGGGCGGCGCGGAGCTTCGACATCTCGATCTGATAGTCAGCGCCGACGCTGGCGGTGAACAAGACCTGCCCGCAGGCGGCCTCGGCGTCCATACCCGCTGACATCATCGCACGAACGTAATCGGCGCCGGCGGCGATCAGAAAGGCGAGTTCCTGCACTTCGGTTCCGCCGGCTTCGTGCACGGGGCGGGAGTCGGCGCGAAGGGTGGTTGCGAGCGAAAAGTCTGTGGCAGCATCGCGCG
Organism: Hyphomonadaceae bacterium; assembly: GCA_049318285.1. Lineage (GTDB taxonomy): Bacteria > Pseudomonadota > Alphaproteobacteria > Caulobacterales > Hyphomonadaceae > UBA7672. Next base: position 5,155 of record JBMOGP010000174.1, on the reverse strand, counting down.
CGAAGAGTGCAGCCTGCTCCAGCTCGTCATCAGCGCGACCTGGCAGCGCGCCGGTGCGTGCGAGGGCGCCGATGGGATCGACGTTAAAGGCGATATGGACAGATGAAGCGGGTCGCGTCACATGCGAAGCCGCGAGCAGTGCTGCCAGCTCGATGCCCTGCGCCGTCGAGGCGCCTGCGGCTTCCAAGGCTACAGTGGCAAGGTCAAGACGCATGAAGCGCAGGATGTTCTGCACGTCCACAGCGGATCGGGCCACCACGCCATGTTCGCCCGCTGCATCGACGCGGAGTTCGATGGAGGAGCAGCCGCCCTCGAGGGCTTCCATCAGGTGATCGGCGGCGATGGCCGGATCGGGGTGGGAGACGACCTGGCGGATATCCCATGGGAGATAGACGTCCTTGGTTGCGCTGGCCCCACGGATAAAGGGCGCTATGCCCGCCAGTCCCGATGTGTCGTGTTCCCAGTCAGGCGCGCGATAGAGAGGCTTCACGGGGACGCCGTGCTCTGTCTTGGTCGCGATTCTGGACAAGGGCGCGCCGTCGAGCGCCTTTTCGGCCAGCGCCTGCCACTGCGCTTCGTCCGCGCGCGGGAATTCGGCTGAAAGGGGCAGTTCGTCGGCCATGAATCTCTCGCGAAAACTCCGGGGCCATCAGGCATCCGGTTCGCCCGGCGTCAAGGCACGGAAGCGCGAAGGGTTTGCGGCGCAATGACAGCATTGCGGCAGCGTGACTGGCCGCTATGGTCTATCCGGGGCGGGTCTTCCGCCGATCAGGATCGGGATTTTCCATGGCGATTCCAGCCAGTCTAGCGAACCAGCTTTCAATCCCGGTGATCGGGTCGCCACTCTTCATCATCTCCAATCCGGATCTCGTGCTCGCCCAGTGCAAGGCCGGCGTCATCGGATCATTCCCGTCGCTGAATGCGCGGCCGATCGAGCAGCTGGACGAGTGGCTGAGCCAGATAAGTGAGGAGTTGGCCCGCGCGCGGGCAGCGAACCCGGCTGCCAAGATTGCGCCGTATGCGGTGAACCTGATTGTCCACAAGTCGAACAACCGAATCGACGAAGACCTTGCGCTTTGTGTGAAGCACAAGGTTCCGATGGTGATCACCTCGCTGGGCGCGCGACCGGAAGTGAACCAGGCGATCCAGTCATATGGCGGGATCGTGTTGCACGACATCATCAACATCGTGTTCGCGCACAAGGCGCTGGAGAAGGGTGCGGACGGGTTGATCGCCGTGTGCGCTGGCGCGGGCGGACATGCTGGTACATTGTCACCGTTTGCACTTATCAGCGAGATCCGCGAGTTCTTCGATGGGCCGCTGGCTTTGTCGGGATCGATTTCGAACGGGCGCCAGGTTCTCGCCGCGCAAGCCATGGGTGCCGATTTCGCATATATCGGCTCGGCCTTCATCCCGACGCATGAAGCGCGCGCCGTGGACGGTTACAAGGACATGATCGTCGCCAGCGCGGCGAAGGACATCATCTACTCAAGCCTTTTCACCGGCGTGCACGGCAATTATCTCGCGCCCTCGATCGCGAAGGCGGGCATGGACCCCAACAACCTTCCCAACGGCGACAAGGAATCCATGAGCTTCCAGTCGGGCGAGGGCTCGAAGGCCAAGGCATGGAAAGACGTCTGGGGAGCCGGTCAGGGCGTTGGAGGCGTGAAAGCGCGGCTGAGCGCAGGCGAGTATGTCGCGCAACTGAAGCGCGAGTATAACGAAGCCAAGGCAGGGCTGGTTGGCAATGCGGCAGCTCTCTCAAGCTGACCGTGGCATGACTCCATGATCACCGACCCACTGCGTGACCTGCCGGCATTCGCCGACATTGAGGATGCGGCCGTGCGCGTGAAGAACGTCACGGTGCGGACACCGCTGTTGCGGTTCGACGCACTCGATGAAGCGGTGGGGGCGCCGGTGTGGGTCAAGCCGGAGACCCTGCAACGAACTGGCTCGTTCAAGATGCGTGGGGCGTGGAACCGGATCAGCCGGATACCCGAGGCAGAGCGCGGCAAGGGCGTCGTCGCATTCTCTTCCGGCAATCATGCTCAGGGCGTGGCGGAGAGCGCGCGGCTGCTCGGGATGAAAGCGACAATTGTTATGCCGTCGGACGCCCCTGCAGCGAAAATCGAGAGCACGCGTCTGCGCGGGGCCGAAGTGCGGCTGTATGATCGAGTAAAGGAGAGCCGGGAAGCGATCGCGGCGGAGATCGCGAGTAAAAGCGGCGCGACGACGGTCCGCCCGTTCGACGATAGCTGGATCATGGCAGGACAGGGGACGGCAGGGCTGGAAGCAGCGCTGGATGCAGAGGAAATAGGTGTCAGGTTCGACAGCCTGATCTGCAACGCATCGGGCGGCGGACTGCTGGCGGGTATGGCGGTTGCGTTCGAGGGCGTGTCGCCGGAGACCGAGTTGTATGTCGCCGAGCCGGAGGGGCATGACGACCTGATCCAGTCGCTGGCAGCTCAGCAGATCGTCAGCAATGCGCCTGGCGTGCGCTCAATTGCTGATGCACTGATGTCACCAGAGCCGGGCGCACTCACATTCGAGATTCACAAGCGTCGCGTGCGCGGTGGGTTCACCGCGAGCGATGAGCAGTTGCTCGATGCGATGAGCTTTGCCTTCCATCACATGAAGCTTGTCGTCGAGCCGGGCGGCGCCAACGGCTTGGCTGTGCTGCTGAATAACCGCGCGCACTTTGCGGAGCGCGGGTCGATCCTCGTTGTGCTGTCGGGCGGAAATGTGGATCCCGCGATTTTTGCACGCGCGATTGCGCGTGCTCCAAAGGATTGAGGACCGGTGTGTCCGAAATCTGACTTGCGCCGGGCAGGCTTTGGCGATAGAACAAAGCGCGAACTTGATGCCCCACTACGCTGCCGTTTTGTGTGGATGACGGAGGGGGATCGAATTTCGTGTGTCGCGTGGAATGACGGGCAGTCCTAGGGTGCCCTTCTGTGTCAGGAACCGGAGCGGACCGAGTGAGCTCGGCCGGGGCCGGAATGGAGAACGGAGACGACGATGGCCGGTTCGGTCAACAAGGTAATTCTCATCGGCAATCTGGGGCGTGACCCGGAGATCAAGCAGATGCCGTCCGGCGGCTCGATCGCGAACCTCTCTATCGCCACCTCCGAAACCTGGCGCGACAAGAATTCCGGCGAGCGCAAGGAAAAGACCGAATGGCATCGCGTTGTGGTGTTCAGCGAGGGTCTCGTCCGCATCGTCGAGCAATATCTCAAGAAAGGCTCGAAGGTCTACATCGAGGGCCAGCTCGAAACCCGCAAATGGCAGGACAAGGACGGCAACGACAAGTATTCGACCGAGGTCGTCCTGCGCAATTTCGGCTCCACGCTGACCATGCTCGATGGTCGTAGCGAAGGCGCCGGCGCAGGTGGCGGCAGCGGATATGAAGATCGAGCCCCGGCCCGCAATGCTGGAGCAAAAGCGAAGGGCGGCAAGGGCCCCTCGGAAGACTTCTCCCGTCCTGACTTCGACGACGAGATTCCCTTCTAGGTTCGCAGAAGGTCGACATGATTGTCGTGCAGGAAGCCGCACAAGGGCTATCCCGGACCAATCACCGCGGCTCGCTTGCTTTCGCGTGGCTCCCGCATGCGGAAGCATTTGTATTCGGTTCGCAATAAATGACGTCGACCAGATCGCTAGGTTGGCGAGCGGGCGTATGCATTACCGCCTCGCCCGCGGCGGAGTGTTGGAGCAGGTTGTGGCGCATCACGGATGGGGTCGCCAGACCGGTCACAAGCGATTCACCTGGCGGGGCCAGGAAGGACCTCACACTTCGCTTTGAAGCGAGATTTAAAGGCCGGGACCGAGCAGACGACGGAACGTTTTGCTTGGTTTCTGCGTCCTTCATAACGGGTTAACCGTCTCGCGGTGATGTCGCGTTGCGGGTGGGCGGATGGGAGTGTGGGTGGCTGTGATTGAAGGGGCTCTCAAGACTGGCAAGGCCGTCCTTTTGCCCGGTGCCATTGTCGCGCTTATTCTTTACTTTTCCTATCATGCCATCGCCGGCGAACAGGGGCTTGCAGCTTGGGGAGACCTGCAGCAGCAGGAAGAAAAGCTCCTTTCACAGATCGACATGCTCAAGGCCGAGCGCGCCACACTCGAGATTTCGCTCGAACGCCTTCGCGATCGCACGCTGGACCTCGATTATCTCGAGGAAATTGCCCGTACCCGGCTGTCCTATGTGCGTCCCGACGAGATCCTGGTCGCGATCCGCTGAAATATTCGCGAAATCAGTGTGAAACTCGAGATCCATTCCCGTGACAAGCTAGAAACGGGGCCGGATTGCCCTTTACTCTCTCCTCGCACAGCAGGGATTCCACGCGATGGCGGCGAAAAAGAGCGGGGCTAAGGCACGGAAACCCGTGTCAGAGCCTCAAAAAGCGGAATTAGTACACTTTTATCGGGATATGCTTCTCATCAGGCGCTTCGAGGAGAAGGCTGGCCAGCTATATGGCATGGGCCTCATCGCCGGCTTTTGTCACCTCTACATCGGCCAGGAAGCCGTGGTGGTTGGCGTTCAGTCTGTTCTCGATCCGGACGATCAGGTCATTACCGGCTATCGGGACCACGGCCACATGCTGGCCTGCGGGATGAGCTCGCGCGGCGTGATGGCGGAACTCACCGGCCGCGAAGGCGGGTACGCCCGCGGCAAGGGTGGCTCGATGCACATGTTCAGCCGCGAGAAAAACTTCTTCGGCGGCCACGGCATTGTTGGCGCGCAGGTGCCGCTCGGCACCGGTCTCGCTTTCGCCAATCGATACAAGGGGCAGGACAATGTGTGCGTCGCCTATTTCGGGGACGGCGCGTCTAACCAGGGACAGGTCTACGAGGCCTTCAACATGGCCTCCCTGTGGAAACTGCCCGTGGTCTACGTGATCGAGAACAATCAATACGCAATGGGCACGTCGATCGCCCGCGCCTCAGCCGAGACAGAACTCTCAAAGCGCGGCATCTCTTTCGAGATCCCGGGCGAGGAAGTCGACGGCATGGATGTCCTCGCCGTCCGGAAGGCTGCTGCCAAAGCGGTACAGGGTGCCCGTGATGGCGATGGGCCCTATATCCTCGAGATGAAAACTTACCGCTATCGCGGCCACTCGATGTCCGACCCTGCCAAGTACCGCACGCGCGAGGAAGT
>JBMOGP010000173.1:0-5748 GCA_049318285.1 Hyphomonadaceae bacterium | reverse complement strand
GCGAAGATCACCAGCTGGCGGCCCTCGGCGATGTAGTCCATCGCGGCGTCATAGATCGCCTTCTGGTCGCCCTCGGGGAACTTCCGGGTCACGCCGCCCTCAACGCCGGGCACGACATGGTTCTTGATCCGGATATTGGCGAACGTGCCGCGCATCATGACTTCGTGGTTGCCACGGCGCGCGCCATACGAGTTGAAGTCGGTGACCGGCACCTGGTGGTCGCGCAGGTATTTGCCGGCCGGACCCCTGGACTGGATATCGCCTGCCGGTGAGATGTGATCGGTGGTGATCGAATCGCCGAACAGCGCAAGAATACGCGCGCCCGCAATGTCGGTGATCGGTTCCGGCGTCATCGTCATGCCCTCGAAATAGGGCGGGTTCTGCACGTAGGTCGAGGCCGTCGGCCAGCCATAGGTGGCGCCACCCTCGACCTTGATCTTCTGCCACTGCTCGTCGCCCTTGAAGACGTCGGAATAACGCGTGGCGAACATCTCGGCCGTCACGACGGCGCGAACGGTGTCGACAATCTCCCTGGTGGTTGGCCAGATCTCCGAGAGGAAGACCGGTTCGTTCTCGTCATCATAGCCGATCGGGTCTTTCGTGATGTCGATGTTCATCGAGCCGGCCAGCGCGTAGGCGACGACCAGCGGCGGGGAGGCGAGATAGTTCGCCCGCACGTCAGGGTTCACCCGGCCTTCGAAGTTGCGGTTCCCGGAGAGAACCGATGTTGCAACAAGATCGCCCTGCGCAATGGCGGCTGAAACAGCCTCGGGCAGCGGCCCGGAATTGCCGATGCAGGTGGTGCAGCCATAGCCGACGAGATTGAACCCGAGCGCGTTGAGATCGTCGGTGAGCCCAGCCTTGTCGAGATAGTCGGTAACCACCTGCGAGCCCGGCGCGAGCGAGGTCTTGACCCAGGGCCTGCTGGTCAGCTTGCGCCTGCGGGCGTTGCGCGCCAGCAGTCCGGCGGCGACGAGAACGTTCGGGTTCGATGTATTCGTGCAGCTCGTGATCGCTGCAATCACGACATCGCCATGGCCGATCGAATAGTCCGTGCCCTCGACTTTCGCGCGCGTATGGGCCTTGTCGAGGCGGCCGAACTCCTTGTCGAGCGCGACCGCAAAGCTGTCGGCGGCGTCGCGCAGGACGATGCGGTCCTGCGGGCGTTTCGGGCCTGCGATCGAGGGTTCGACCGTTGCGAGGTCGAGTTCCAGCGTGTCGGTGAAGACAGGATCCTTCATGTCGGCGCGCCAGAAGCCCTGCGCCCTGGCATAGGCTTCGACAAGCTGCACACGCTCGGCAGGACGACCGGTCGCGGAGAGGAAGTTGATCGTCTCCTGGCTGATCGGGAAGAAACCACAGGTCGCGCCGTATTCGGGCGCCATGTTGGCGATGGTCGCCTGGTCTTCGAGGCTGAGATTGTCGATGCCGGACCCGTAGAATTCGACGAACTTGCCGACGACGCCCTTCCTGCGCAGCATCTGCGTGACCGTGAGGACAAGGTCGGTCGCTGTCGCGCCTTCCGGCAGCCTGCCGGTGAGCTTGAAGCCGATGACTTCCGGGATCAGCATGGAGACAGGCTGGCCGAGCATGGCGGCTTCGGCCTCGATGCCGCCGACGCCCCAGCCGAGCACGGCAAGGCCGTTGATCATCGTGGTGTGGCTGTCCGTGCCGACGCAGGTGTCCGGGAAGGCGACGACGTCGCCATCCTCTTCCTTGGTCCAGACGGTCTGGGCCAGGTATTCGAGGTTGACCTGGTGGCAGATGCCGGTGCCGGGCGGCACGACGCGGAAATTGTCGAACGCAGTCTGGCCCCATTTGAGGAACTCATAGCGTTCCATGTTGCGCTCGTATTCGCGCTTCACATTCTGCGTGGCCGAATCCGCCTTGCCGAAATGGTCGACCATCACCGAATGGTCGATCACGAGATCGACCGGCACCAGGGGATTGATGGCCTTGGGGTCGGCGCCGAGCTTGGCGGCGGCGTCGCGCATGGCGGCGAGATCGACCACGGCGGGGACGCCGGTGAAATCCTGCATCAGCACGCGGGCAGGGCGGTAGGCGATCTCGACCTCAGCCGAGCCCTTGTCCTGGAGCCAGCCGGCGAAAGCCCTGATGTCGGCCTGGGTGACTGTCTTGCCGTCCTCGAAGCGGAGCAGGTTCTCCAGCAGAACCTTGAGGGAAACGGGCAGCCGAGAGACATCGCCAAGTCCGTTTTGCGCTGCCGCCTCAAGGCTGTAATAGACATACGTCTTGGCGCCCACCTGGAGGGTCTTGCGGGACTTGAAACTGTCGAGGGACGGCATGCTGGGGCGCCTTTCGGGGCATCGAAATATCGACGTACGGGAGCCGGCGGCCCCCCGCTCTGGCGGCGTTCCTACAGGACGCCGTTATGGGAAGCAAATGCACCTGAAGGGGTAAAGGAATTGTCTGGCGCTGGCGCCTCATCACTGGCCCTCGAGGTCGAGAACCTGGCGGCTGCGCGCGGGCTGCGCGTCCTGTTCGAAGGACTGGCCTTTCGCGTGTCTGCAGGGGAAGCGCTGGAACTGAGAGGCGCCAACGGCTCAGGCAAGTCGACGCTGCTGCGGATCCTGGCGGGTCTGACCCGTCCGCATGAGGGCAGGGTGCGCTATTGCGGCGCGCTCCCCGGCGACAATGAAGAGGCCGCGCAGCACTATCTGGGCCATCTCGACGCCGTGAAGCCCACCGAAACCGCGCTCGAGCAGGCGCGGTTCTGGGCGCGCTATTTTGCCCGCCCACACGATGTCGCTGACGCCGCCATCAAGCGCGTCGGGCTGGCAAACCGCAAATCCGTGCCAGGGCGGGGGCTGTCTGCCGGGCAGAAGCGCCGCCTGGCGCTTACCCGGCTGCTGATCGAACCGCGGCCTGTCTGGCTGCTGGACGAGCCGACCGCTGCCCTCGACACTGAAGGTCGCACCCTGGTGATGCAGCTGGTCGCCGAACACCGCGCAAGCGGCGGCATGGTGATCGCCGCGGTGCATGGCGAAGGGTTCGCCAACGCGCGCGTCATGGACCTGTCGACCCTGAAGGCGGCCGGATGAGCGGCTCTTTCTCTGTCTTTGCACGCGAGCTGAAGCTGGCCTGGTCGGGCGGGGGGGGCGCGGCGCTGCCGGTCGGGTTCTTCGCCGCAGCAGCCAGCATGACGCCATTCGCAGTCGGCAACGAGATCGGCAACCTGCAGATCGCAGGGCCAGGCGTCATGTGGATCGCACTCGCGCTGGCCAGCCTCCTGCCGATGGAGCGCCTGTTCCAGGCCGATCTCGAGGATGGCACGCTGGACGCCTATGCCGGGTCCGGCGTCGGCATGGAGGGGATCGCGCTCGCCAAGACCCTGGCCCACTGGATCGCCACCGGCATTCCACTGGCTTTGATCGCGCCGATCCTCTGGATCATGCTGCAGGGACCGCCAGAACAGGTTCTGTTTGTGATCGGCGCCGCGCTGGTGGGGTCGCTGGCGTTCTTCTTCTTCGGCTCAATCGGCGCCGCCCTGGCTGCCGGGCTGAGGCGGGGCGGACTGGTGATCGCCCTCGTCACCCTGCCGCTCTATGTGCCGACCATGATATTCGGGGCGGCAGCGCTGTATGCAGCGGCCGGCGGCGGGGACTGGGGCCAGCCGGCCCTCCTGGCCGGCGCGGTCTCCCTGTTCGGCATTGCGACATCGCCCTTTGCAGCGGCGATGGCGCTCCGTATGGCGATTGACTAGATGTGCGCCCTGGGCCCGATCCTGAGAATGTGACCCCCGGGCGGCGGGCAAGACGACTAGAGTAGCAGTGCATTCCGGAGTTTCTGGCGCATGGCCGTCCTCTCCTACCTCGCAAACCCGTACCGCTTCATGGCGGTGTCGAAATGGTTTGCCCTGCCTTTTACCCTGCTTGGCGTGGGGCTGATCCTGATCGGCGCCTGGTTCGGGCTGTTCGTCGTGCCGCCCGATTTCCAGCAGGGCGATTCGGCGCGCATCATGTTCGTGCACGTGCCGGCGATGTGGCTGTCCCTGTTCGCCTACGCCTTCATGACAGGCGCGAGCCTCGTGTCCTTCATCTGGCGCCACACGCTGGCGGATGTGGCGGCGAAGTCGGCCGCACCGATCGGGGCGGCTGTGACTGCGCTTGGCCTGATGACCGGCTCGATCTGGGGCTATCCGACCTGGGGCACGTGGTGGGAATGGGGCGATGCACGTCTCGTCTCCGTGCTGGTGCTGTTCTTCATCTACCTCGGCTACATGGCGATCTGGCAGGCGATGGACACGCCCCAGAAGGCCGCGCGGGCGGCAGCGATCCTCTGTCTGGTGGGCGCAGTGAACCTGCCGATCATCCAGTTCTCCGTGGAATGGTTCTCGACGCTGCACCAGGTGAAGATGAAGGCGGCGGACGAGTTCAAGTATCCCATGTACGTCGTGGCCCTTGGCTATTTCTCGCTGTTCGGCGGGCTCACCTTGTTCAACATGCGCGCCGAGGTCATGAACACACGCGCAGACATGCTGATGCAGCGCAGGCAGGCGGCGGAATAGGCATGTTCGATTACGGCAAGTACACGCCCTACGTGCTGACGTCCTACGGCATCGCCGCCGTGGTGCTCGCCGGGCTCATCATCTGGTCCCTCATGCGGCTCTCACGCGCGCGCAGGAAGCTGGCCGAGGCCGAGAAGGACGAGACGCCATGAAACGCTGGTGGGCCTTCCTTCCCGTCGCCGTGTTTGCGGGCATCGTCGTGGTGGCTTTCATGCAGCTGTCGCGGCCTGCACCGGCGCCTGCATCCTTTATCTCGCCGCAGCGACCAGCGCCCCAGTTTGCGATTCCAGGGCTTGATGGCGGGGACGTGAAGCTGGCCGACTTTGCGGGGCGGCCGGTGCTCATCAATTTCTGGGCGACATGGTGCGCGCCGTGCAAGCTCGAACATCCGCTGCTGGTCGAGATGCGCGCACAGGGCGTCGAGATCGTCGGCGTGCTTTACAAGGATCCGAACGGACTGGACGGCGCCCGCCAGATCCTCGTGCAGGACGGCAATCCCTTTGCCGCGGTCGGGCTCGACCCCTCCGGCGATCTCGGCATCGACATGGGCCTGTCGGGCGTGCCCGAGAGTTTCCTGATCGATGCGCAGGGCCAGGTCATCAAGACCAAGCGCAACTACTTCGTCGACCAGGACGTGACGGATTTCGTCGCAGCCTATCGTGCGGAAAAGGCGAAACTGTCTGGCGCGGCCGGCGGCTAACGCTTTGCGCGGGCACGCTTGCCGGAGGCGGGCGGCTTCGGCCGGGCCCGCTTCACCGGCGCCTCGTCGGACATCTTTTCGTCGGCGGCATCGGCAAGTTCCGCCAGGATGGCCTGGAAGGCGGTGCGCTTCGAGGCTGGCAGGGCGGCAAGCAGGCTCCGGTCGACGTTGGCGATGGCAGGCAGTACCGCGTCGAGCCGGCGGCGGCCGCCGGCTGTAAGGCGGACGGACTTGGCGCGGCCGTCGTCAGCGGCCGCAGCGCGGGCGATCAGCCCCCTCTTTTCCATACGGGCCATCATCTCGGCGAGCGTCGAGCGATCAACGCCCGTGGTCCGGACAAGGTCGGACTGGCTCGCGCCCTCCGCTTCGGCGATGGCGGCCAGCAGCACGGTCTGACGCAGGGTGACACCATCATGCAGCTCCGAGCGTGCGAAAAGCTCGGCCGCAAACTGCTCGGCGCGACGCAGGAGATGCGAGGGCGACCGGCTCAGCCGGAACACCTTGCTGGACGACGCCTTGC
>JBMOGP010000172.1:0-5769 GCA_049318285.1 Hyphomonadaceae bacterium | reverse complement strand
GACGCGCAGTTCCAGCTGAAATCGCCCAAGAGCGGGCAGGTGATGAAAGAGGTCTCGGCCCGCAAGCTGTGGCAGAAGATTCTCGAGCTGCGTATGGCAACGGGCGAGCCCTACCTCCTGTTCACCGACACGGTGAATAATGCGATGCCGGCGCACCAGAAGCAGCTGGGATTCAAGGTCCGCCAGTCGAACCTGTGCTCCGAGATCATGCTCCACACGGGCCTCGACCATCTTGGCAATGACCGCACGGCAGTGTGCTGCCTGTCGTCTGTGAACGCAGAGAAATTCCTCGAGTGGAAGAGCAACGAGAACTTCCTCGACGACGTCTTCCGCTTCCTCGACAACGTGCTTGAAGACTTCATCAAGCGCGCGCCGCCAGAAATGCATCGCGCGGTCTATTCGGCCAAGCGCGAGCGCTCGGTGGGGCTCGGCCTGATGGGCTTCCACTCCTTTCTGCAGAGCCAGGGCGTGGCGATGGAATCAGCCACGGCGAAAGCGTGGAATAATGTGATGTTCAAGCACCTGCGCCGCGGCGCGGATGCGGCCTCGGTCAAGCTGGCCAAGGAACGCGGGCCGTGCCCGGATGCGGAAGACATGGGCGTGATGGCTCGCTTCTCTCACAAGCTCGCGATCGCGCCGACGGCGTCGATCTCGATCATCTGTGGCGGCACGTCAGCCGGCATCGAGCCGATCCCGGCCAACATCTACACCCACAAGACACTGTCGGGCTCGTTCTCGGTCAAGAACCCGTTCCTGGAGCAGGTCCTGGAGAAAACCGGCAGCAACACGCCGGGCATCTGGGCCTCGATCCTGGAGAACGAAGGCTCGGTGCAGCATCTGGAATGCCTGACCGAGCAGGACAAGCTGGTGTTCCGCACGGCCTTCGAGATCGACCAGCGCTGGATCATCGAACTGGCGGCTGACCGGACGCCGTATATCTGCCAGGGACAGTCGCTGAACCTGTTCCTGCCGGCCGACATCGAGAAGTGGGACCTGCACATGCTGCACTGGACGGCGTGGGAGAAGGGTCTGAAATCGCTGTACTATTGCCGCTCCAAGTCGATCCAGCGGGCTGGATTTGCAGGCTCGGACAAGGCGAAGGTCGCCGTGTTCGCAAAGACTGACCGGACTGACTACGAGGAATGCCTCGCCTGCCAATAGGCGATCGCGCCTGCGAAACCTATCGACGCTCGACGGGGTGGCGGCGGCTGAAAAGCGGCCGCCATTTCCATTTTGCATGAGGAATTTCAGTTCATGACGCCGGGCCCAAGACCCGCACAGGTTGTGACGCCCGGGATTCTAGGTTATCCTAACGTCGAAGGTTAACGATTGAGCTGGAAAGCGTCGGAACGCATTTTCATCAAACGGGTTATCAATTTGGTAAGGATGCAGGATCAGCCTAGCCTCCAACCAAGTCGGGACGAGCAGTTAAAATGATTGCCAGTCTAGCCTCCAGTGTTGTGGTCTCGTGCTTAGGCTGCGCAACGCCGCCAGCCGACGCCACACCGATTGTCATGCAGGTCGGGCCTGTCGACGGCGCTCAATCCTTTTCGTCCAGCGAAGCATCCCCAGACCCCACATTTGATGAGACGCGTGCGCCGACCTTTGGTCCGCCAGTGCGCGTTGGCAGCGAGTTCGGTCCTGCCAATCTTTCAAACCCGCTGGCAGCTGCGCGCTTCGAGGCGCTCGATCTTGCGACGCCGATGCCCGTCCGCTCGCTGCAGGGCGACAGGTTCGGTGGCGAGATTTCCTTTTCGGCTCTGGGCGAGTCGACCGGCCTCGGCCTCGACATGTCATTTACGCCGCGCGCCCAGATCGAGCGCAACCGCGCCGGCAACAACGTGGCGCGCACGGGCGCGGAGTTCCGCGTCGGCGCCAACCTTGATGAGCGCGATCTGCGCGGCAAGGGGCGATCGACCCGCGCACCGTCCTGGTATTTTTTCGTCGGCGCCGAGAACGAGGCGCTTGTCTGGAACGTTGCCGACCAGCGCGCCATGGATGGCGCCAGCCTCCGCGATCAGGCGACTGTCGGCGACCTTCAGCTCGGCGTGGCCTGGACGACAGGCGAGGGTGCGCAGCTGTCGCTTGGAATGGTCGAGCGCGAACTTCGCTACAACGACATCGCTGGAAATTCCGATGTCGAGATCCGCGAACAGTTTGCAGCGTTCAGCTACACGCTCCGGTATCGGTAGGTTTCGCAAGTTGATTTTCTGAGCGGCCCGGAGAGCAGTCTCCGGGCCGTACTGCTTTAGGGGCGGGCTCGGTGGCCTTGCCGCGAGCGCTTGGTGCGCGCGTTCGCATTCCTGCAGGAGGCTGCGGGTTGGTCGCCGTGTCATTCGTCAAATTCCAGCCCGGCTCCGGCAGCGGCGCGGACAACCAGCGGCGCGTTTTTGCATCGGCCATGTTTGGCGTGCGGTTCGTGTCGTGCGCAATGGTGGCGAGGCGGCGGGCGACCTTGCGGATTGCGATGCGCGGTTCGGCGTGGACGCGGGCGAGTGCCTCGGTGCGGCGCGCAACAGCGATGGCGCCGGGAGGGCTGTCGACCGGCTCAGGACCGCACGATCGGTGCGGAGGCGTGAGACCGGGTGTGAGCAGAACCTGCTGCCTCGATGACGCACGCAAGCATGGCTTTGGCTTGTTCCACCAGAGTGGGAACGTCATGACGCGTCGGCGACCGTGAGGCAGGTCGCATCATGGCGCGATCCAAGGCCAAGAAGGCCTTGGTCCCACTGTCAAAAATCATGCGCGCACCCCACGGCAGGATCTTTCGTGTGGGACGCACGTGTCCGGAATCGGCCGGATTGGTCCGTGCAGGTGTTTGAGATTGCTCGCGGCGGTGCGGAAAAGAGGTGTGCAGAATCGGCTGGTTCTGGCGAGCCTGTGACGCCGACTGTAAGCCCGCCGTCGTCCTTGGAGACGCCGCTGCGCGGCTCTGCAGGATGAGGGCTTCTCAAGAAGCACGGATGCTTCGAGAGCCTTCATCCTGAAGAGGCCGCAGGCTGTCTCAAAGGACAAGGGCGCGCCTGCTGAGGTCGCCTATTTCGACGGATCGACCAGCGCCTGGTAGGTGAGGGTCCGGGCCATTGTGCCGAGGTCGTCGCCGCCCGAACCGCCCATGCGCTGGATCATGCCGACGAAGATCAGGTCGTTGGTCGGATCGACCCAGAACCAGGTGCCGGCGGCGCCGCCCCAGCTCATCGAGCCGTCGCCCTGCAGCGAGCCGGAGGCGCGGGCGTCGGTTGCGACCTGGAAGTCGAGGCCGAAGCCGACGGCCTCGTTGAAGGAAGCGACGCCCGTGCCGTTATTCGAGACGAGCACGTTCTTGGGAATGACGTTGGTGCCCATCAGCTCGACCGTGGCGGGAGAGAGGATACGCACGCCATCAAGCTCGCCGCCATTGGCCAGCATCTGGCTGAAGCGGGCATAGTCCATCGTGGTGGAGACGAGGCCGCCGCCGCCGCTCTCGGCCGCGGGTGGCTTGGTGTAGTCCGGCATGTTGACGCCGAAGAGCTGCTTGGCCTCGACGATCTTTCCAAGGTCCCTGTCGAACACGTAGACAGCAGCAAGGCGGCTGGCTTTCTCAGGGCCGGTGAAGAAGGCAGTGTCGGGCATCTTCAGCGGCGTGAAGATGCGGCTCTGCATGAACTGGCCAAGCGTCTGGCCCGAGAGCTTCTCGACGATGTAGCCCTGGATGTCGACCGAGGCGGAGTAGGACCAGTTCGTGCCCGGCTGGAACATAAGCGGGATGGTCGCGATGCGATCGACCATCTGCTTGAGGCTGCTTGAGGAGAGCACCTCCTTTTCACGGAACATCTTGTCGACCGGATGCTCGTCGGCGAGGCCGTAGCCGAAGCCGGCGGTGTGAGACATGATCTCGCGCATGGTGGGCGGGCGCTTCATGTCTTCAAGTTCCATCTTGCCGTCCTTGCTGATGGACCTGACGACGCGGAGGTTCTTGAACTCGGGGATGTAGCGCGTGACCGGATCGTCGAGGCGCCATTTGCCTTCCTCGAAAAGGATCATCATGGCGACGCCGGTGATCGGCTTGGTCATCGAGTAGATGCGGAAGATCGCGTCCTGCGTCAGCGGCGCACCGGTTTCGAGGTTGGCCTTGCCGTAGATCTTGGAGGAGACGATCTGGCCGTGGCGCGCGAGCAGCGTGGTCATGCCTGCGACGCGGCCGGAGGAGACGACGCCGGCCATGTAGTCGTCGAGGCGCTTGAGGCGGGCGGCATCGAAGCCGAGGGATTCGGGGCTGGCGGCGGTGCTGAGGTTACGCGGGGCGGCGGGGGCGGGCTTGGCGGCGTGATGCTCCGCCATCATCGCCGCATGCTGCGCGTGCATTTCGGGCGACATCTGCATGTGGCCGGCGGGCATGCCCGCCATTTCAGGCCTGGCGGGCAGCGCGGCTTCCGGCGCGTACACGCAACCGGCAAGGACCGTGACCGCAAGTGCGGCCACGCAATAGGTGCGGCGAAGCATAGGGTTAGTCCTCCCGAGTGACATCTGTGCCCGGCCACGTTCCGGGCCGGTGATCCTGATTGGCGTCGACATTCCGACGGCTGGCGTCCAACTGCAAGCGCGAGATGACTGGCCCAGGGCGCATCTGCAGCCCTTGGAGCCGGACCAGAGGTGGGGCATTACGCGGTCTCGGGCACACTGTCATGGTGCCCGAAATGACCAGGTCGGAGCAGGAGGCGTTCGTGACCGGAGATCTCAAGGAACTTGCTATCCGGCGTCCGGACGACTGGCATGTGCACCTGCGAGACGGGCCCATGCTTGCCTCGGTCGTCAACTACACCGCCCGCCAGTTCGCGCGAGCGATTGTCATGCCTAATCTTGCCCCGCCGGTCACGACGGTGGCTGCGGCAGAAGCGTACCGGTCGCGTATTCTCGCGGCGGTGGCGCCGGGCGGCGGCTTCACGCCGCTGATGACCTGTTACCTGACCGATGCTTGCGACCCCGGCGAGGTCGAGCGCGGCTTTGCATCGGGCGTCTTCACGGCAGCAAAACTCTATCCTGCGCATGCCACCACAAATTCCGCCCATGGTGTCACCGATATCGGGCGCATCCATCGCGTTCTTGAGACCATGCAACGGATCGGCATGCCATTATTGCTGCATGGCGAGGTGACCGAGTCTCACATCGACGTCTTCGATCGTGAGGCCGTATTCATTGACCGCATACTTTCAGGGCTGCTTGCTGACTTTCCAGCCCTCAAGGTTGTCTTTGAACACATCACCACTGCTGACGCCGTTGCATTCGTTGAAGGCAGCAGCGCCAACCTGGCCGCCACGATCACGCCGCATCATCTCGAATTCAATCGCAATGCCATGTTCGACAAGGGAATCCGCCCGCACTTCTACTGCCTGCCGGTCGCCAAGCGCGAATCCCATCGCCTCGCCCTGCGCCGTGCGGCGACGTCGGGCTCCGCGAAATTCTTCCTTGGCACCGACTCGGCGCCGCATCCGGTGGGCGAGAAGGAGTCCGCCTGCGGCTGTGCCGGCATTTTCAACGCGCCCTTCGCCCTCGAAAGCTACGCGAAGGTGTTCGAGGAAGAAGCGGCGCTGGACCGTCTGGAGGCCTTCGCCTCGGAGAACGGCCCACGGTTCTATGGCCTGCCGCTGAATCAAGGCCGTGTCCTGCTCCAGCGCCGGTCCAATCCCGTCCCGGACACCCTGTCTGCAGCGGATACGCGGGTGGTCCCGTTCCATGCGGGAAGCGCCCTGGACTGGCGCTTCGCAGGCGTGATCGCCAGCTGAGGGTCTG
>JBMOGP010000171.1:0-5795 GCA_049318285.1 Hyphomonadaceae bacterium | reverse complement strand
CGGTTTCAACCAGAACAATCACCTCGCTCGCCAGCGCCCGCGTCGATCGGTGCAGGCTATAGGCAGTGAAGCCGCCTTCTCCCACCACATCCGGAATCAGATCCAGCCCGACAACGCCCGGCGCGCCCTCGCCAATCCTGATATCGAATTCAGGCGCCGCCTCGATGGCGCGCACCGAAACGGCGCTCGCATCGCCTGCCTTCGACTCAACGCCAGCCATCATGAACCAGCCCGGCGCGACAGCGAGCGCCTCCACACCCTCATTGCCGCCGGCATTGATTGACTGCCGCGCCATTGCTGCCGGGAGGCCTCCCGCATCAACCGCCACGGGAACGCCTCGCGCATCCGCGCCGCACTGACCGACCGCGAACGCCAGCACGCGATGATCGCCTTCGAACGACACCAGCGCCACGCCATCCGTCACCGCGAGACCCTCGGCATCGCCCCGCGTCTTCCCGCGCAGTGACTGCCCGTCCCTGTCGCTCATCCCGGCAATGCTGGCGGACACAGGCGTCGTCCCATCGTCATCAAGCGCGATCCAGACGAAGTCGCCTGCATCGCTCACCGCAAGCAAGCGGCCATCATCGAGCAGATCGAGGCCCGACAGGCCACCAAACCGCTTGTCTTTGCTGGTGAGGTGAAAACCACCGACGAAGCTGAGCTCGCCGATGGTCTTGCGCATCGGGTTGACCATTTGCAGCGGTACCTGCGCCACACGGATGTCGATGGCGTCGGGTTCGCGCGGCCTCGCCCCCTGCGGACAGGAACCTGACAACAGTGGATCGAGATCGTCTCGTTTGAATCCGCCCTCCACAGGTTGAGCCTCGGCTCCGCACAAGGCGCAGGCCACCACAACGACCGCCGCAACCTGTCGGAGGATCCACATGCTCAGTTCGCAAGATCGGACGGCAGCGTCGGCATCGACATGATCCGGACATAGGCGGCCCAGCGCGCTTTCTGGTCGCTGCCATGACGGTCGACATAGGCGCGCACCAGGTCCTCGCCCACCGAATAGTTGATCACGTAGGACCGATAGGCCGCATCGAACCTCAGCGACTGCTCCGCCACATCCCGCGAGGCGAGCCGGTACTTCTCCGCCAGCGTAATGGCCTGCTCCCGATCGATCTCGCCATCCAGATGCATCTGAGAAATCCGCAACAGCGCGCCGTCCAGTTCACGCGTGGCGCGTCTCAGCGTCTCGAACGCAGGCGCCATCTTCGGGTCCAGGCCTGCGAGCGGATAGAGCACCTCGATCTCGAACCTCAGCCTCTCATCGCCGGGAAAAGCGAGATCGACCCCGAAATCAGCCCCGCCCTCGTTCAGGGGCGCAGCCGGCGCATAGAGCGGCATTACGGAATACTCCGCCCATCCGCGCTCGCGATAGTTCCGCTCGTTGAATATCCCCTGCACGTGGTGCCCCGGATATCCCTCGTGGCACCCGAGCACGAGCACATGTCCGATCGACACCGGCAGGTCCGTATTGATCTCGATGAGACTCTGGTTGCCGCCCTTGTAGTAGTTGTACGCTCCCCAGCTCTTGTCGTTGACCAGCGTCATCGAGAAGTTCTCGCCGGCCGGCAGCGGGATGAACGCCGCGGTGCGCCTGCGACACTCGCCGATCGACGCGTGCATGACGTCGTCAAGACGATCATCGGGCACAGAGTATTGCGCCCTGAAAGCTGCGACACGTTCCGACAGCGGACCCGGACCCGGGAGAAGCGTCTCGATCCGCGCCAGCGCTGCGTCGAAATCCGAAAGCGGCCGCAATTTCGGGCGCAGCCCAAACAGCGCCTCCGCCTCCTCGACGAATGGCGTGCGCTTGCCATCGATCATGTCGAGCCTGAATCGCGCGCTCGACGTGTTGGCCATCATCACGCGCGCACGCTGGCCAGGTTCACCGCTGGCCGTGGCAAGCCGCCTCAGCGCCGCCACGATCCGATCGGCTTCCATCTTCAGCGCGGCGCGCTCACGCGGATTGCGACGCGCCGCCTCACGCCACGCTTCAGGGCCATAGTATGCATCGACATAGCCGCTCTCATGCGCGTCGATCTCCAGCGCCAGCCGCACATAGTCCTGCGCCAATGCGTCGATGCTCACATCCCTGCTCCCGCCAACACTCGCGCATCCTGAGAGCACGACAGCGACAAGTGAGAGCACCCAGGCCCTCACCGCGCCGAACTCCGACCCTTGGCGACTTCGCCGAACGTCGTCCGCTTCACTGCTCGCCCGGCTGTCACGGTGCCCCGCGCACCGCGCCGGTCGGACACCTGGTTCACAGACTTCGTCGTCTTGGCCTCTTCCTCGCCGAACAGCTCAGCCAGCTTGTCGGTCATCACGCCGCCCAGCTGCTCGGCCTCGACGATGGTGACAGCGCGGCGATACCAGCGGGTGACGTCGTGACCAATGCCGATGGCGATCAGTTCAATCGGAGACGCGCCCTCGATGTGCGCAATCACCTCGCGCAGATGCTTCTCCAGCGGATTGCCGACGTTCACGGACAATGTTGAATCATCCACCGGCGCGCCGTCCGAGATCACCATCAGGATCTTCCGCTGCTCGGCGCGACCCATCAGCCGGTCATGCGCCCAGAGCAGCGCCTCGCCGTCGATATTCTCCTTCAGCAGGCCCTCGCGCATCATCAGGCCGAGATTACGCCGCACGCGACGCCACGGCGCATCGGCGCTCTTGTAGATGATGTGGCGCAGGTCGTTGAGCCGGCCGGGGGACGCCGGCTTGCCCGCCTTGATCCAGTCCTCGCGCGACAGACCGCCCTTCCACGCCTGCGTCGTGAAGCCGAGGATTTCGACCTTCACGCCACAACGCTCCAGCGTCCGCGCAAGAATGTCAGCGCACAGCGCCGCGACCATGATCGGCCGCCCACGCATCGACCCGGAATTGTCGAGCAGCAGCGTCACCACCGTGTCGCGGAACCTGCTCTCGTCCTCCTTCTTGAATGACAGCGGCGCGGTCGGATCGACAATAACGCGCGTCAGGCGCGATGTATCGAGTACGCCTTCTTCAAGATCGAACATCCATGAACGATTCTGCTGGGCCATCAGCCGCCGCTGCAGGCGGTTGGCCAGGCGGGACACGGCTCCCTGCAGCCCCTGCAGCTGTGCATCGAGATAGGCGCGCAGGCGCGTCAGCTCTTCGGGATCACAAAGCTCGTCAGCGCTCTTCACCTCGTCATGAACGGTTGTGAACGCCTTGTACTCCGACTTGAACGCGTCGCTGTCACGCCAGTTGGGGCGCAGAGGTGTCGCGTCCGCCTCGTCGTCGGTGTCGGCGGCCTCCATGTCGCTGTCTGAGTCGTCGGCGGCAGTTGCTTCGATCTGGTCGCCGGGTTCGCCTTCGCCGGCGTCGCTGGAATCCTGCTCCTGCGATTCACCTTCACCCTCGCCATCCCCTTCGCTCTCGTCGGGCGCCTCGGACTTTGCCTCGCCTTCCTCGTCGTCCTCGCCCTTCTCGTCCTCGTCGTCAGTCTGGCGCGAGGCTTCATCGCCAAGACCGAGGTCGCGCAGCAGGTCGCGCATCAGCGCCGAGAACGACGCCTGATCGTTCATGCTGGCGCGTGCCTGCGCCAATGGGCCAGCGGCTTTCTCGGAGAGCTCATCCCGCCAGACCGCCGCAACGGTTTCTGCAGCGGGCGGCAGCTTGCGGCCCGTCAGAACCTCACGCAGCACGAACTCGAGTGCATCATCCATCGGCGCGCGGCTCTTGTCCGTCACGCGCGAATATCCCGCCCGCTCGCAGCGCTGCTGCAGGACGGAGTCGAGATTCTCCGCCACGCCATCCATGGCCGCGGCGCCGATCGACTCAATGCGCGCACGCTCAGCTGCCTCGAACAGGCGCCGGGCATCCTCGCGCTGGGGCATGCCCCGGGCATGGGCGCGCGCGTCATGGTGCGCCACGCGCAGCGCCAGCGCATCCGCCTGTCCGCGGGCCCGAGCAGCAGCCGCCATCGTCAGATCCTTGGGCGGCGTTGTGAGCGTGATATGGCCTTCGCTGATCCGGCCGCCATCGACGGAAAAATCGACGCCAAGCTCGTCCTGCCCGGCAATCGCGCGGGTCGCGGCGCTCAGGGCTGACTTGAACACGTCTGCACGGTCGATGGCCTTGCTCATGGTCCGACCTTTACGGCCCGCCCGCCCGGCTGGGAAGGGCCGTCAGCCGTCCCGAATTGCCTCGATGGCGGCCAGCGGCGACCCGATCGCGCCGGCCACAAGCGCGGCAAGGATTTTGGGCGCGGGCCAGAGCGTCGAAACGGGCGCCAGCAACCAGTCGCGCAGCCACGGCGCTTCCTCGCCATCGCTCTGGTAGGCGGGCGTGAACATCCAGGAGGCAAGCTGGTAGATGCGAATATGCACAAGCCGCGCCCGGGCGTAGGCCTCGATCGCCGTGGCGATATCGGCGTGTCGCTCCATGGCGCGCGCCAGGGCCAGCGCATCCAGCAGCGCCATGTTGGCCCCCTGTCCAAGCTGCGGGCTTGCCGAATGCCAGCTGTCGCCGATGCACACCACACCATCCTTCAGCGGCGCGCGCAGCGTGCCATGGCAATAGCTCGCAAAGACCAGCTGCTCGCGCCGGGTGACCTGCTCCAGGAATGGGGCCGTCTGCGGCCACAGGCGCAGGACGTCCTCTTTCCAGGCCTCGAGCCCTCCTGCCTGCCACGCGGCAAGATCGGCATGACGCAGGCTCCAGAAAAACGCCGCCTGCCGGGGCGCGCCCGGTCTTATGCTCCCGATCGGAAGCACGCCAACCATCCTGCGCGCCGCCTCGTAGCGCTGCTCCAGCGCCATCGGGTCGAACGCGCGACCGGCGGGCCAGTCGAGATTGCCCCACAGCGCTCCGAATGGAAGGGGCGCCAGCGGCTGGGCGCGCGACAACGGGGACCTGACGCCCAGCGCATCGACCACAAGATCGAACTTCGCCGTCGTCGCGCCGCCTCGCACCATCAGCCTGCCATCAGCTGCGCCGGCAACGTCACACGCGCTCTCGAACGTGACCCCCGCCTGCAGCGCAGCATCCAGCAAAGCTTCAAACAGCGCGCCGCGATGCACCGCCAGTCCCTCGCCAGCGCCGCCGCCCAGCGCGCGATAGCGCACATCAAGCACCACACGCGCCGATGGCTGGACGCGCCCGAAGAGCCGCTTGATCGGCGCGCCGAGCGCACGCAGCCGATCACCCACGCCGATCTCGTCAAGCACGGCGAGGCCAACAGGCTGAAGAATGAGACCCGAGCCGACCGGCGCCGGCGCGTCCATGCGGTCATGAACAATCACACGGGCGCCCGCTCGCGCCAGCAGCGCTGCGCAGGCGAGCCCTGCTATTCCTCCGCCAGCAATCGCGATTGACCGAACGTTCACGGCGTCTCCCGCCTCATCCCGCACAGATTACGGATCGTTCGGGCGCCTGACTAACCCAAATCAGGAACGCGGCAATCAGACGCGGGTTTGGAGCTTGAGCGACATGGAAAATGACATGTCTGCCCTGAAACCACGCTTCGCCGTCGCGATCGCGACAGCTTCGATCAGCGCGTGCTCGACACTCACGGGTGCGGCCATCGGCGCTGCCGCCGCCTCGATCGCAGGAACCGTCGTCGACAACAATCGCTGAACGAAAGCAACGCCGCGCCACCCCCGGGTAAATCGCCAGGCGATGGCGGACGCGATTCATCCAGCCGCAGTTGCGTCCAGTCCAAAAGCGCTTGCTATCCGGTTGGCTGCCGAGTTCGGCAATTCCGCTTCCGTATCGATCGTCACATCGGCCGGCGGCATTTCCGCTTCGCTCCGCTC
>JBMOGP010000170.1:0-5830 GCA_049318285.1 Hyphomonadaceae bacterium | reverse complement strand
GGCGCCTTGCTTTTGCGGGACTCCCGCGTATAAACCCCGCCTTCCACAGGACCGGACAGGCTAATGGCATGCCTCCCGGGACTTTTTCAGGCGTCGCGCCGTTGAATCCTAACGGATTTTTCGGGTCGGACTGTCGCCAACAGGAGACCGAAATGCCGAAGATGAAGACCAAGCAGGCCGCTGCAAAGCGGTTCTCGCAAACCGCGTCGGGAAAGCTCAAGCACGGCGTCGCCGGCAAGCGCCACCGACTGATCAGCCACAATGCGAAATACATCCGCCAGAACCGCGGCACCGAAGTGGTGTCCGAGTCTGACACCCCGCGCATCGTGAAGAAGTTCCTGCCCTACGGCGTCAAGTAAGCCGCCACCCGGCGCGTTAGCGCCGGCCCAAGGCACGTCCAGCATTTCCCTGATCAGATAATCGGAGTTTCCCTATGCCCCGCGCACGCGGCCGAGTTCCGGCCCACGCCCGTCACCGCAAGGTCATCAAAGCCGCCAAAGGCTTTTACGGCCGTCGCAAGAATACCTTCCGCACAGCCCAGGCTGCCGTCGTCAAAGCCGGCGTCAACGCCTACAAGGGCCGCAAGCAGAAGAAGCGCAATTTCCGCTCGCTCTGGATCCAGCGTATCAACGCCGCCGTGCGTTCCATCGATGACACGCTGACATATTCGCGCTTCATCGACGGCCTGACCAAGGCTGGCCTTGGCGTCGACCGCAAGGTCATGGCCGACCTCGCCATGCACGAGCCGGCCGCCTTTACCGCCCTGGTGGAGAAGGCCCGGGCAGCGCTCGCGGCCTGATCGGGCCAACGGCACTTATCTCCGAAGCCTTTCTCCGCTAGTTCCGAGCCGCTGAGCGCGGGGCGGACTATGGCCCCGTGCGCACCCCACGCACGAGACCGACATGGCTATCGACCAACAGGTTGCAGAGATCGAAGCGAACGCTGGCAAGGCGATCGCCTCGGCATCTGACGAAGCAGCGCTCGATGCCATCCGCGTTGCCGAACTGGGCAAGAAGGGCCGCGTCTCGCTTCTGATGCGCGAGCTCGGCGGCATGAGCCCGGAGCAGCGCCAGCTTGCCGGCCCCGCCCTCAACGGCCTCAAGGATCGCCTCACCGCAACACTCAATGCGCGCAAGGCCGAGCTCGAAACGGCGGCGCTGAATGCGCGCCTCGAAGCCGAACGCGAAGACCTCACCCTGCCGCCGCGCTTCGAGCCGGTGGGCGCGCTGCATCCCGTGATGCAGGTGTTCGAGGAACTCGCCGCCATCTTCGCCGACATGGGCTTCGCCGTCGCTGAAGGTCCCGACATCGAGGACGACTTTCACAACTTCACCGCGCTCAACTTCCCGGCCGGCCATCCGGCACGGGAGATGCACGACACCTTCTTCATGAAGCCCGCAGCCGACGGCACGCGGAAACTCCTGCGCACGCACACCTCGCCGATCCAGGTGCGCGCGATGCTGAATACGAAACCGCCGATCCGCGTGATCGCGCCCGGCCGCGTCTACCGCAAGGACTGGGACGCGACGCACACGCCGATGTTCCACCAGATCGAAGGCCTTGTGGTCGACGAGACCGTCCACATGGGCCACCTGAAAGCCTGCCTGACCGAAGCCTTCTCGCGCTTCTTCGAAGTGCCGACCACGCAGTCGCGCTTCCGCCCGCACTTCTTCCCGTTCACCGAACCCAGCGCGGAAATGGACATCCGCTGCGATCGTTCAGGCGGCGAGATCAGGATCGGCCAGGGCGATGACTGGCTCGAGATTCTCGGCTGCGGGATGGTGCACCCGAACGTGCTCGGCGCCTGCAACATCGACCCGGAGAAATACCAGGGCTTCGCCTTCGGCCTCGGCGTCGATCGTCTCGCCATGCTGAAATACGGCATGCCCGACCTGCGCCCCTATTTCGAAGCCGACGTCGAATGGATCAAGCACTACGGCTTCAAGCCGTGGCTCCTGCCGACGGTGACTGGAGGTCTCTCGTGAAATTCACCCTCCCCTGGCTGAAGGACTACCTCGACACGCGCGCGGACCTGCCCGCGATCCTCGAGGCCATGACCATGGCCGGCCTCGAAGTTGAGGAAGCGCATGATCCACGCGAGGCGCTGAAGCAGTTCACCGTCTGCCGCATCGTATCCGCCGCACAGCACCCGAATGCCGACAAGCTTCAGGTCTGCCAGGTCGAGACCGTCGACGGCAGACGCGAGATCGTCTGCGGCGGCCTCAACGCCCGCCCCGGCCTCGTCACGGCCTATGCGCCCATCGGCGCCTTCATCCCCGGCTCCGGCATCACGCTGGTTCCCAAACCTGTGCGCGGCGTCGTCTCCAATGGCATGCTGTGCTCCGGCGGCGAAATGCAGACCGAAGAAGACCCCTTCCGCCTGCGCATCGCCCGTTTCGAGGACTGGCAGCCGCGCGCCCAGGCGCTCGGCCTCTCCGACGAACAGGCGATTGCCGACGGCGGCATCATCGAACTGCCCGACACGCTCCAAGTGGGCGCGCCCGTCGCCGATGCGCTGGCGCTCGACACCGTCATCGATTTCGAAGTGACGCCCAACCGCCCCGACTGGCTCGGCGTTGTCGGCATCGCGCGCGATCTGTCCGCAAAAGGCCTCGGCCCGTTCAAACTGCGACAAGTCGAACCCGTGCCCGGAAAGTTCCCGAGCCCTGTCAACGTACGCATCGAGGCGCCCGAAGCCTGCCCCGTCTTCGCTGGCCGCCTCATCCGGGGCGTCAAGAACAAGCCGTCGCCCGACTGGCTCGCGAGCCGCCTCAAGGCGATCGGCATCAATCCGAAGAACATGCTGGTCGACGTGACGAATTATATCTCGATCGACCGCTGCCGTCCGCTGCACGTCTATGACGCAGCCAGGCTGAAGGGCGACATCCGCGCCCGCCTCGGCACAGCCGAAGACTCATTCCTCGCCCTCGACGGCAAGACCTATGCGAGCCTCACCGACATGTGCGTCATCGCCGACGACAGCGGCGCCATAGGCCTTGGCGGCGTGATGGGCGGTGAAAGCACGGGCTGCTCCATCGATACCGTCGATGTCTTCATCGAGAGCGCCTATTTCGACGCCAATCGCACGGCCCGCACCGGCCGCGCCACCGGCATCATCTCCGACGCCCGCTTCCGCAATGAGCGCGGCATCGATCCGCACTCCTGCGTCCACGGCATCGAACTGGCCACGAAGCTGATCCTCGAAACCTGCGGCGGCGAGGCGTCCGACATCATTGTCGCCGGAAAGGTCCCCGAGGGGCCCGCACCGGTCGCCTTCCGCGTCCGCGACATGAAGCGGCTCACCGGCCTCGACATGCCTGCAAAGCGCATGGAGCAGATCCTGTGCTCCCTCGGCTTCGCGCCCGTCATCCCCCCCGGGACGGAGCACGACAGCGACACGGTCTGGGCGACCAAAGTCCCCTCCTGGCGCCCCGACGTGGAAGGCTCGGCTGATATCGTCGAAGAACTGATCCGCATCGAAGGCTATGACGCGTTGCCCGACGAGAAGCTCCCGGCCCCGGCGACCCTCGGCGTCGTCGTCACGCCGCTGCAGAACCGTGTCCGCACCGCGCGCCGCGTTCTTGCCGCGCGCGGCTTCCTTGAAACCGTCACCTGGTCCTTCATGCACCATGAGACGGCCGCGCTGATGATCGGCGGCGCGAACAAACTGCAGGCTGCGCTCACCATCGACAATCCAATCGCGTCGGATCTCGACTACATGCGCCCGTCCATGCTCGCCAACCTGGCGCAAGGCGCCCAGCGCAATGCCGACCACGGCGCAGACGACGTCCGCCTGTTCGAAACCGGTCCGGTCTATCCCGGCGACAAGCCAGGCGACCAGCGCATGCACGTTGCCGCCGTGGTGAAAGCCGCAAAGGCGCGCGACTGGCAGGGCCAGCCAGCGCCCTACAATGCCTTCTCCGCCAAGGGCGATCTCCTGGCGCTTCTGCAGTCGCTCGATCAGTCGCCGGACAAGTTCCAGATCGGCCCCGTCGATTCGCCCTGCTGGCACCCCGGCCGCGCCGGTACGCTGCGCCTTGGGCCGAGGCAGGTCATCGCGACATTCGGCGAACTCCACCCCGGCTTCCTGAAACAGCTCCGCGTCGATGGTCCGGTTGTTGCGATCGAACTGGCGCTCGACGCCCTGCCCGCAGCCAAGGCCAGGCCGACCAAGACCCGCGCCGTTCTCGACAAGGCCGACCAGACGCCCGTGCGCCGCGACTTCGCTTTCGTGGTCGAGGAGAAGATCGCCGCGGTCGAGATAACGCGGGCCGCCCTCAAGGCCGACCCAAAGCTGATCACTGCAGCCCGCGTATTCGATGTCTATCGCGGCGCCAGCATCGGCGAAGGCAGGAAGTCAGTTGCGATCGAGGTCACGCTCCAGCCGCGCGGTTCAGCGATGAAGGACGAAGAGATCGAAGCGATCTCCCAGTCCATCGTGAAGGCCGTCACGAAGGCAACGGGCGCCAGCCTGCGCGGGTGAAGCGTCAGTCGAGGTCGGGCAGGATCAGGCCGCGTCCTTCAATTCCGCCTTCACCCGCTCCGCCAGCTGCTTCAGCGTGAACGGCTTGGGCAGGAAGGAGATCGCGCGGTCGTCCTCGAGCGTCTTGGCAAGGTCCCGCTCGGCATATCCGGAGATGAACATGACACGGGTCTTGGTCAGCCACGGCCGCGCCTCGCGCAGCAGGGCCGGTCCATCCATGCCCGGCATCACGACATCGGAGATCAGCAGGTCGATCGTTCCCGCCTGCTGCTTGATGATCTCGAGCGCCTGTTCGCCGTCACACGCCTCGACAACCTGATAGCCGAACGACTGCAGCAGCTGGGCGGCAATGCCGCGCACGCCATCCTCGTCCTCGACGAGCAGGATGCTGCCGCGGCCGGCAAGATCGCCGCCGTGACGCGGCGACTGTGCAGGTTCCGCCACCGGCGACGCCACCGGAGCATCCAGCAGGGATTCGGCCGGCGCCTCCTCGACTGCACCCGTCCAGGCCGGCAGGAAGATCTTGAATGTGGTGCCGCGCCCGATCTTGGAGACCGGGTAGATGAACCCCCCGAGCTGCTTCACGATGCCATAGCAGGTCGCCAGACCCAGCCCGGTGCCCTTGCCTTCCGCCTTGGTGGTGAAGAACGGCTCGAAGATCTTCTCGAGGATTTCCGGCGGAATGCCGCCGCCGTCATCAACGACTTCAATCAGCACATAGTCGCCGTCAGTGACGTGAATGAAACCATCCTTGCGCGCCGCAGCAGCATCCGACCGCGAGGTCCGGATCAGCAGGCGCCCGCCACCGCTCTTCTCGACCATGGCGTCGCGCGCATTGGTGCAAAGATTGGTCACCACCGTTTCCAGCTGGCCCTTGTCGGCGCGAATGCGCGGCAGGTCGCGGCCGTGGACGATGTCCAGCTTGATGCGCTCATCGATGATGTCGCGCAGCAGCGTGTAGTAGTCCGACAGCGCATCGGTGACGTCGAAGACTTCGGGAACGAACGTCTGCTGGCGCGTGAAGGCCAGCATGGTCCGGATCAGTTGCGAGCCACGCGCTGCAAACTCGTTGATCGACTTGAGCTCGTAAAAGGTGGGATCGCCCGGTGGATGGCGGATCTCGAGCTTGTTCACGTTGAGGATGATCCCCAGCAACATGTTGTTGAACTCGTGCGCCAGACCGCCCGCCATGTTGCCAAGCGCCTGAAGCTTCTCGCCCTGCGCCAGTCGCTTTTCCAGGTCACGCTTCTCGGTCGTGTCGATGACATAGGCTGCCGCCGGCCGGCCCTGCCGGTCCAGCATCACGAACACGTCGGCCGAACGGTCCTTGCTGCCCGCCAGCTTGAA
>JBMOGP010000169.1:0-5833 GCA_049318285.1 Hyphomonadaceae bacterium | reverse complement strand
CGCATGATCGGCGCCCCTCCGGGTTATGTCGGTTACGAGGAAGGCGACGCGCTGACCGAGGCGGTACGACGCAGGCCATACCAGGTGATCCTGCTCGACGAGATCGAGAAGGCGCACCCGGACGTGTTCAACACGCTGCTGCAGGTTCTCGACGATGGACGCCTGACGGATGGACAGGGCCGCACGGTGAATTTCAACAACACCGTGATCATCATGACGTCGAACCTCGGTGCGCATGCGATCGCTGACGACAAGTCGGAAGGCGATATATCGGGCCGCACGCGGGACGAGGTGATGGAAGCCATTCGCGGGCATTTCCGTCCGGAGTTCCTGAACCGCATCGACGAGATCGTCTTCTTCAAGCGGCTCGGCCGCGGCGAGATTGATCGCATTGTCGGCGTGCAGCTGAAGCGTCTGGAGAAGATCCTCTCTGACCGCCGCATGACGATCAACGTCGACGACGAGGCGATGCAGTGGCTGTCGACGCGCGGCTACGACCCTGTCTATGGCGCGCGTCCGCTGAAGCGCGTGATCCAGAAGGAGCTGCAGGACCCCCTCGCCCGCCGCATTCTCGAAGGCCGTATCAAGGATGGCGATGCGATCACCGTCACGGTCGATGGCGGAGCGCTGTCACTGAACGGCGTGCCCGCAGACGTGAGGAAGGCGGGGCTGAACTAGTGAGGCGTCCATCGTCGAACAACGCCAGACAGCGAGGACGAGCGCCCAGCGGAGGATTCTGATCATTTGATCATGGTCGCTGGACAGCGCCTCTGGGGTTCTGCAGGCGCCGCTGGCCGAAGTTACGCTGTCTGATGGCCTTCCGCTTCGTGAGGACGGCCTGTGAACAGGGCCGGAAGCGGATCCCTCGGCTTGCGACGAGATCACTCGCATGCCGCGCACGTCGGATCGGCGTCCCGACGATTGCACCTATCCGCAGCCTGACCCAGGGCCGATCACAGGCAGAAACACAGCATGCAGAGGGAAAAGCCTCTCACGCGCTCTCCCGGCTGGGATACAAGACCATACGCGGCATGCAGAAAATGTCACAATTTTGCATCCCGCAGCACATTCGCGTGCGACCCGGGCTGCCCGTGCCTTGTGAGTAATCTTCATACTGCGTAACAATTGCAAACGATTTATGTCGTGGGTCCACGCGCTGTTTGGGGTGCGGGATGAAGCCTTGGTGGGAGCTAGAAATTCTTCATGCACATTCTCAGCACTAAGAACCGCCTCCTGGCGGGGACTATTCTGATGGGCGCCGCCATGATCGGCGCAGCGCCTGCAGCGTCTGCCCAGCAGGGGTCCCAGCCGGCGGCGTCTGATGGTGACGATGTGGTCGTGGTGACCGGCACGCGGCGGTCAGACCGCTCGGCGACGGACTCGCCCTCGCCGGTCGACGTCATTGGGGGCTCGGAACTCTCCGACCAGCCCGCCTTCAACCTCCTGGACGTGGTCAGAAACATCGTCCCGTCCTTCTATGTCCCGCAGAACTCGATTTCCGACGCCTCCACCTTCGTACGCGCGCCCTCGCTGCGCGGCCTGGGCGCTGACCAGGTCCTGATCATGATCAACGGCAAGCGCTATAACCGCGCTGCCCTCGTTCAGGTTTACACGGGCGCCGACACCGCCCTGTCATTCGGCTCCCAGGGCGCTGACATCGGCAACATCCCGGCGATCGCCCTCGACAACCTGCAGATCCTGCGGGACGGCGCGACCGCGCAGTATGGCTCGGACGCCATCGGCGGGGTCATCAACTACCAGATCCGCAAGGACGCAGGCTTTGAAGTCCAGGCCATTTACGGCCAGGCCTTTGAGGGTGATGGCGTACGCACGCAGCTTGCCGCCAAGGGCGGCTTTGACCTCGGCGGCGCCGGCTTTGTGACGGTGGCCGGCGAGTGGTATGATGATGAAGGCACCAGCCGCGGCGCCACGCGCCCGATCGCGCTGGAGCTGGCGCGGACGAACCCGGCCGTCGCCAACCGCATTCCCAATGCGCCAGATGGTCCGGCCCAGATCTGGGGCTCCTCCCCCTCGAATGGCTGGAAGACCTTCCTGAACGCTGGCTATGATCTGAGTGCGGAAAGCGAAGTCTACCTGACCGTCAACCTCGCCGGCAGCGAAGCCGATCAGAGCTTCAACTACCGCCCGCCCATCAACGCGCCCGTGCCGCTGGTGGTTGATGTCGGAACAGGCACGCCGTCGACCCGTTCGCCGGGCCGGAACGCCGCGTTCTCTGACATCTTCCTGACCCCCTGCCCGACCGGCAACGCCACCTGCCCGGCCGGCGGTTTTGTCAATGACACCAACAAGTTCAACTTTACCTCGCTTTATCCGGGCGGCTTTACCCCGCGCTTTATCGGCGTGGTCGATCAGGCCTATGGCACGGGCGGCATCAGGGGTGAGGTCGCAAGCGGCCTGACCTATGACTTCTCGGCCACCTTCGCCCGCAACTCGCTTGATCTGTCGATGAACCAGTCTGTGAGCCCGTCTTACGGTCCGCAGAGCAAGACCAGCTTCGAGTTTGGCAAGCTGATCCAGACCGAGCAGGTTATGAACGCCGATTTCACCTATCCGGTGAACCTCGGTTTTGCGAGCCCGGTGACGCTGTCGGCGGGTGCGGAATACCGCAACGAGGAGTACGAAAAGACCGCTGGCGATCCACAATCCTATGGCGCAGGTCCCTACGCCGTCCAGCCACTCTACAACCTCGTCTCGCCCGGCGTTTACGCTCCTGCCGGCATCACCGCCACCAAGCCCCCGGCCGCCAGCGGCTATGGCGGCACCAGCCCCACGTTCGCCGGCAAGAGCAGCCAGTCGAACTATGGCGTTTATGTTGGCGCCGAGACGGACGTGACGAGCCAGCTGAGCGTCGGTGCGGCGATCCGTTATGAAGACTACACCTCCTTCGGCTCGGCCCTCGTCGGCAAGCTGAACGCCATCTACGAAGTGAACGACGCCTTCTCGATCCGCGGTACGGTGGGCACGGGCTTCCATGCTCCCTCGCCCGGTCAGAACAACACCCAGATCATCACGACGAACTTCCGGTCCGGGAACCAGGTTCAGACCGGCACATATCCGGTGTCGAGCGACATCGCCCAGTTCTATGGGGCGCAGGGCTCGCTGGATCCTGAAGAGTCAGTCAACTATGGCCTCGGCTTCATTCTGAAGCCGATGGACGCTCTGACGGTCACGGTGGACGGCTACTCCATCGAGGTGAAGGACCGGATCGGCCTGTCTCAGACCTTTACGGTCTCGGCGGCAAACCTTCTTGCGCTTCCCTCTCTGTCGGCCGTCGGCCTCGGCGGTGATGTGAACTACTTCACCAACGGGTTCGACGTGACGACGCAAGGCGTCGATGCAATCGCCACCTACGGAACGGATCTGATGGGCGGAGACCTCACGCTCTCGCTCGCCTACAACTACAACAAGAGCGAAGTGCAGGACTTCAATCCGCTGGTCATCAGCGCCGCCCAGCGCTTCAACGTCTCCAACATCGCCCCCAAACACCGTCTGGTGGCGGCGGGCGGCTGGCAGATGGGCGATTTCACCGTCAATGGCCGGGCCAACTACTACAGCGAGTGGGCCAACCAGCTGGAGTATCCGGGTCAGACATTCGGCGAGAAGGTCCTTCTCGACCTTGATGTCAGCTACACCCTGTCAGACACCTACACGCTGACGGTTGGCGTCAACAACCTGACGGACGAGTATCCCGACAGGATCGCCCCCTCCACGACCAACCCGGTCTATGCGCTGACCAACAGCCTGGCTGACGGTCAGGTCTATCCGCGCTCGGGCGGGCCGTTCGGCATGAATGGCGGGTTCTGGTATACGCGCCTTCGCGCCGTCTACTAGACGCGCCAAGCGCCTGAAAAAAGGAGAGCGGGAAGGCCGGAGGCTTTCCCGCTCTTTCTTTTTGGGCCGTCAACGTCGGAGCTCAACGTCGGAGCAAAGTGTACCAATCAGGCGCGCCAGAAGGCCTCGCGCAGGCGGCCCATGACTGGTTTTCCGATTTCCGTTGGCCCTGCAGCCTAGGAGCCTTCAGGCTTGGTCAGTTTCACGGGCATGTTGATGCCGGGCCAGTCGGTTGGAGCGCCGCCTTTCTGGGCGGGCTCGAAGACCATCCTGGCGACAGCTGCGACGATCAGGTCGTTGTATTCGGGCGGGGTGCAGTTTGGCTCCACGTCCTTGGGCTTGCCGTTGGCGCCGACGGTATACTTCACATCGCACATGCCTTCCTGGTCGACCTTGGCGAGTGCGGCGGCGATATCGCGTTCGCGCAGGCCATCGACCAGGACCGGGGATTTCTCGCCGCGCGGATCGGGACCGGCAAGGCCAGTGCCGTAGTTGAAGATCTGGCGCATTGGCAGCGAATCCAGGAATTCCTTCTCGAGGACTTCAGCATCCCACACACCTGTCTCGATCGTGCGCGAGACGTACGGCGCCATGTCGGCGTGCGTGCAGTCGACGGTGATGTCCTTGGCGCGGCCGTTGGCGCCGACGATGTACTGCGCCATGCACGTGCCGTTTGCCTTGAGCAGCGTGTTGCCTTCTTTCATGGCGGCGACGTCGAATGGCGTCGTCTGCTTGGCCGGGCGGTCCGGCAGGTCAGTCTTCTGGGCCAGGGCAGGCCCCGCGAACGCCAGCGAAGCTGCAGCTGCACACATCCACTTCAGCATCTCAATCCTCCGATGTGGCCAGCGTCTCTCCAGACAGCGCCAGCCTCTAACGCACCAATATACCCGGCTTGGATCGGCGTCGAAGGGGAAAAAACCGCTGCGGGACAGGCAGCTGGCAGCGGCCGCCTCACGCGGCCGTGAGCGGCGCGGCATGCAGGTGCGCAAAGGACACAGTGCGGGGCTTCTTCCCACCCTGTTGTGCATGTGCGAATAGCCTTGCCTCGCGCTTGCCTCGCCGCGTGCTAGCCTGACCCCATTCAAGGCCAAACCCATGGACGGACTTTGAGTAGAATGACCGCAATTCGCACCATAGGCATCGTCGGCGCAGGGCAGATGGGCAACGGCATCGCGCATGTCTGCGCGCTGGCGGGGTTCGACGTTATGCTGAACGATGTTTCGGCGGAGCGGCTGGAAGCCGGGGTCAAGACGATCCAGCGCAACATGGACCGGCAGGTTCACCGCCAGATGATCTCCTCGGACGCACGCGATGCCGGGATGCGCCGTATCCGTACCACGACCTCGCTTGAGGATTTCGCCCATGTCGACTTTGCGATCGAGGCGGCGACCGAGAAGGAATCGGTCAAGCGCGCCATCTTCGACGCGCTTTGCCTGAAATTGCCGAAGGCGGCGATGCTGGCGACCAACACTTCGTCCATTTCAATCACACGCCTTGGCGCAGCGACGGACCGGCCGGAGCGTTTCATCGGCCTGCACTTCATGAACCCTGTGCCGCTGATGAAACTGGTCGAGGTCATCCGCGGGCTTGCGACAGACCAGCAGACCTATGACGCCGCCGTCCACATCGTGGAGCGTCTGGGCAAGCATGTGACAAATGCGGAGGACTTCCCCGCCTTCATCGTCAACCGCGTGCTGATGCCGATGATCAACGAGGCGGTCTACACGCTGTATGAAGGCGTCGGCACGGTGGAGTCGATCGACACCGCAATGAAGCTGGGTGCGAATCATCCGATGGGGCCGCTGGAGCTGGCCGACTTCATCGGCCTCGATACCTGTCTCTCCATCATGCAGGTGCTGCACGATGGCCTCGCCGACACGAAGTATCGCCCCTGCCCACTTCTGGTTAAGTACGTAGAAGCCGGCTGGGTGGGCAAGAAGGCCGGCCGCGGCTTCTACGACTATCGCGGCGACAAGCCGGT
>JBMOGP010000168.1:0-5858 GCA_049318285.1 Hyphomonadaceae bacterium | reverse complement strand
GAGTGATGGAAAGGCGCGCTTCCTCGAAGCGCGTCTTTCTCATGTCTGGCGTTCAAGCCTTCCGGCGAAGCTTCAGCATATTGGACGCCGGGCGCGTATCGGCTTCGACCTTCTCGATCTCCGAGGCTGGAATCGGGCGGCTGTAGAGGAAGCCCTGCACTTCCGTGCAGCCGAGCCCGGTCAGGATCGCCGCCTGCTGGTCGTTCTCGACCCCTTCGGCCGTCACACGCATGCCAAGGTCGCGCGCCAGCGAGATCACGGCGCGAACGATCGCCCGGTTCTCGACCGACGTGTCGATGTCGCGCACGAAGCGCTGGTCGATCTTGATCTTGTCGAACGGGAAGGCGCGCAAGTAGCTCAGCGACGAGTAGCCCGTCCCGAAATCATCCAGCGCGATCTTCACCCCCAGCTCCCGCAGCGCATGCAGCGTGCGGATGGTATCCTGGGTTTCATCCATCAGCACGCTCTCGACGATCTCGATCTCGAGCCGGCTGGGGTCCAGCTGGGACGCAGCGAGTGCGCCAACAACAGTGGCGACCAGCGAAGGTTCGTGCATCTGCGCGGCCGACAGATTGACCGCGACCGTCACGTCATCGCGCCACTGCGCAGCTTCCTCGATCGCCTTGCGGATGACCCACTCGCCAAGCGGTACGATGATGCCGGTCTCCTCGGCGCATGAAATGAACACTGCGGGAGAGACCAGCCCGTGTCCCGGCCGATTCCAGCGCAGCAACGTTTCGTAGCCAGCAACCTGGCGGGTTCGCGTATTCACCAGCGGCTGAAAGTACACATCCATCGCTTCGCTTGCCAACGCGCTGCGAAGATCAGTCT
The DNA here is from genome assembly GCA_049318285.1 of Hyphomonadaceae bacterium. Taxonomy (GTDB): domain Bacteria; phylum Pseudomonadota; class Alphaproteobacteria; order Caulobacterales; family Hyphomonadaceae; genus UBA7672. The sequence continues at coordinate 5,027 of JBMOGP010000168.1, read as the reverse complement.
CAAGATCGGCGCGGACGCGGGCGTTCTCTTCCATGCCGGCCTCAAAGAAACGCGCGCACCCCCGTCCCTGCGCCTTGGCGCGATAGAGGGCGAGCTCGGCATTCTTCATGAGGATGGCCGGATCCGACCCATTCTCTGGCGCAAGCGCGACGCCGACGCTGCCGCCGGCGAGAATCTCCCTGCCGTTGAGCGTCACGGGCGCGAGCAGCGCATCGACGATCAGCTCCGCAACGGCTCCGGCCTCGTCCGCCAGCATGTCGCGGTGAAGCACGGCAAACTCGTCGCCACCAAGGCGCGCGAGGAAGGCAGTCTGGCCAACACAGTCGCGCAGCCGCTCAGCCATGACCCTGAGATAGGCATCGCCTACCGGATGGCCCTGTGTTTCATTGAGCGCCTTGAAGTTATCGAGGTCGATCACGAAGAGAGCGAAGCTTTCATCGCTTGCACACGCCGCTTCCTTGGCGATTTCGAGCTCACGCACGAGCGCGGCGCGGTTGGGAAGATCAGTCAGGGTGTCATACTCGGTGACGTAGGCGATACGCGCTTCAGCATCGCGCGAGCGAGTGATGTCGGAACAGACGCCGCGCCAGCCGCCATCGGCGGTGGGTTGTCCGCTCAGGGACCACCACACGTCACGCGAGCCTATTGTGACCCGCAGCGCCTCGCCGCGGAAAGGCGTGCGGTGCTTCAGAAGCTCCTGCAGGTGGTGCACCGATTCTGGTGCGAAAAGGGCAAGGAAGCTGCCGCCATCCAGGTCATGATGCGCAAGTCCGGATGCATCAACGAAACGCTGTGACGGACTTCCGAGCCGTCCTTGGGCATCGATCCTCCACATCCAGTCTGAAGACTGCGCCTCGAAGTCCTGGAGCAGGAGCGCGGCCGTGTCCTTGGCCTCCTGCATGGCTGCCGTGGCGAGGTGCCGGCGGATGTCGGACACGTGGTCGGCCGCTGCAAAACGCTGCAGGGCGATTACGCCCGCTGCAAGCAGGAGCACGGCGTTGAGGGACCAGGGGTGACCGGCGAGCATCATCCCGAGGCCGGCGCCAGCCGCGATCAGCAGCGAGTATCCCAGCGAGGCGATAGGAAAGCTCGAGTGGAGCAGAGCCCCGACACAGAGGATCGCAGCCGTGAAGACGCCAAGCAACAACGCGTGTTCAGCCCCACTGGATGCAATGATCACGGCGATCATGCCGCTCCAGAGTGCGCCGGACAGGAGGGTGTAACGGACGATGCGGCCATCCTCGACATTCTGATCGAACTGGCCGGCGGGCCGTTGCGCTTCCCGCGTGCGGATGAAGATCAGGACTGCGCTGGTGTAGCACCAGACGAAAACCATTGGCATCCCGGCATGGCCCCAGAAGGCGGATGTCAGAACGACCGCATTGAGGAGCGAGTAAATCGCAGCGAGCGGGGCGAGCGAATGGAATCTCCTGCGTCGGGCGGCATTGATCGCATCGCGATGCCCGGCGGGAACATCGACCTCACCGAGAAACGTCGTCTTCAGATCAACGAGGCCCATGCCTTGTCCCACCCTCAGACCGGCCAGGCGGACCGGTGCTCTTGCGACAATGGCAGAACAAGGTCGACAAGCCGTGAAGCAGGTTCCGGCGAATTCGGGCCGAGGATTAACGGATGCCGACAAGACTGGAAAAGTCGAGGATTTCATCTGGCTGGGTGGCCCACGAACAGACGAAGCGGTGCGAACCGTCAATCCATGGGTAGAAACGAACACCCGCAGCCTTGAGGCGTTCGCCGAGGCCGGGTGGAAGTATGGCAAACACTTCGTTGCCATCCGTCGGATGAGCCAGTGTGGCGCCCGCGGTCGTTAGCACATCGGCAAGATGTATCGCCGAAGCGTTGGCTTGGCGCGCAAGCTGCAGCCAGAGATCGTTCTTGAGATAGGCCGACATCTGAGCGCCGAGGAACCGCATCTTGGGCGGCATGTGGCCTGCCCGCTTGGCCCGCACGAGCAGGTCGCCAGTCCGCTGCCGGGCGGCGCCGAACAGCACGATCGCCTCGCAGCCAAGCCCGCCATTCTTGGTGGCGCCGAAACTCAGCACGTCGACGCCGGCGCGCCAGGTCATGTCCGCAGGCGATGCGTCCGTCGACACCAGCGCGTTCGCAAGACGTGCGCCATCGAGATGCACGGCGAGACCGGCTTCACGCGCGAGTGCGGCGCGCTCGGCGATCTCCGACGGCCGATAGGCGGCGCCGCTTTCCGTGAGGTTCGACAAGGACAGTACATGGGCCGGCGTCTCGTGCACGACGTCATGCCGGTTGGCAGTGAGCCGCGTGCGGAGCTCGCCGAGATCAATGCGGGCATGTGCGCCAGAGAGAAGGGACAGCTTGCCGCCGCCGGTGAAAAACTCAGGCGCGCCACGTTCATCGCGCTCGATATGCGCTTCGGCGTGGCAAAGGATGGAGCCGTGCGGCGGACACAGCGTGGCCAGCGCCAGCGCATTCGCGGCCGTGCCTGACGCGACGAGCCAGACATCAAGGTCGGTCTCAAACACATCGCGAAGGGCCGCGCGCGCGGCCGCTGTCCAGCCATCGTTGCCATAGCTGGGCGCTGCGCCTTTCGCTGCAGCGAGCATGGCTTCGAGAATGAGCGGATGCGGCGGCGCAGCGGTGTCAGATGAAAAGTTCATGAGGCCTCTTCCGCCTGTGGAGCCGAAATGGATTGTGTGCGCAAGTCTGCATGGTCCTGGATGTGCTGTTGTACAACGCTAAGGGAAGCATGTGGCGTCGAACCTGCTGGCGTCTATGGGCAGTCATTTTCCCGTCAGACCTGATTCGCCGCAGACGCGGCATCTGGCTCGATCGCAGCTGAATTTACTGGGACGTTGGGGGGTATCCTGTTCGACATCGATTGGGACACTGCTGCATTGCGGCAGAGGTCAGCGGCTTCCTCCGCACCATCTCGTAACGCCCTTTTCCGGCGCAGACTGGTGGAGGCCCGGGCATTCACGTCGGCAAGCGAGCAGCTTCCCCCCACGCGTCCTGAGTACAGCCCGCGCTGGGGCATGAACGCCAAAACGGGGCATCGCCAGCTTCGTTCTGACGATCGCCTATCTTGTCTGGCTTAGTCTGGCGCAAGGCCCTGCGATGAGGAAGGCGGCGGGGATGCCTGTGACGTAACGTAAGACGTCGACATCGGAACGCGGCTGGCTCGCTTTGGCTGGAAGGGCGGGATGATATCGCAAGCAACGCTTGAGGAAGCGCCGAGCCGCCGGCGGTCATGGAAGGTCCAGCGGACAGGCTGGCTCAAGACCCACATGCAGACCTGTGTGATCCTTGCCCGTCATCTGCTGCGCGCTGCTCCATGCACCGCTCCAGATCGCAGCGAGCCCGCCCATGTTCCGGAGCAACGAGGCGTGGCGCGGGGTCATGCCAGGCCTTGGCGATCTCAGCGCGCTGCCGCGCTTGCCTCACGCTCGCAACACACGCCACGCTGCGGATGATCGCGACCATGCCGTTCGACTGGCCGCTTAAACCCCTGAACACGATCGCCGCGCGGTTCGAGAGGCACTTCAAGCCACACCTGTGGTCGAAGACGCAACGCGGCATGACGGGATCTCAACCCGCCTTGCCGGAAAGCGGGCGCCTCCTCAGCGGTTCTCAGGCAGGGAACGGCGCACAGCGGTACGTTCGCTTTATCAGTTAGGCGCGGTGATTGGTCCAGGTCGATCAAGCGCCCTGGCACTTGTCCGTCTTTCCTGCGCGCGGCATTCCTCCGCGCATGGAATGGCCAATCACATTTGCTGCAATCGCGCTGTTCGGCGGGCTTACCGTGTTTGCCGGGTGGATGTCCGGTCGGCCCCGCAAGGACAGCCTGAAGGTGCAGTGGATCTCGTGGCCGCTGGTCACGGTCATGGCGGCAACGGCGGCCATCTTCGCGATCATCCATGTTGTCGGCATGCTCGGCTATGAGACCGGCGGCAACGCGTTGCGGGGCTATGGCCCGTGAGGCGGCGTGCTTGACCGGGCGCCGGGGCGGGCTTAGCCCTGACTCAAAGGACATCTGGAGAAAACAATGAGCGACATCGAGACCTTCCGCGCCGAAACCCGCGCATGGCTCGAGGCGAATTGCCCAGCGTCGATGCGGACCCCGCAAGTGGAAGACGAAGTCGTCTGGGGCGGACGCAACCAGAAATTCGTGAACCCAGACTCGAAGTTGTGGCTTGATCGGATGGCCGGCAAGGGCTGGACTGCACCGACATGGCCGAAAGCATATGGCGGCGGCGGGCTGTCGAATGCCGAGGCAATCGTGCTCGACAAGGAACTCACGCGCATCAATGCGCGCTCGCCCCTCGCCTCGTTCGGCGTCTGGATGCTTGGGCCGGTGCTGCTCGAATACGCGACCGAGGAGCAGAAGCAGCGCTTCCTTCCGGACATCGTGGCGGGCAAGACCCGGTGGTGCCAGGGCTATTCGGAGCCCGGCGCGGGATCGGACCTCGCATCGCTGCAGACCAGGTGCGAGGACAAGGGCGATCACTGGCTGATTAACGGCTCGAAGATATGGACGTCCTATGCAAACTACGCCGACTGGATTTTCTGCCTCGTGCGAACGGACTTCACGAAAAAGCACGAAGGCGTCTCCTTCGTTCTCTTCGACATGACGAGCCCGGGCGTCGAGACGCGGCCGATCCTGCTGATCTCCGGTTCATCGCCGTTCTGCGAAACATTCTTCACCGACGTCAAGGTTCCGAAGGAGCAGATGGTCGGCGGACCGGGCAAGGGCTGGGACATCGCCAAGCGACTGTTGCAGTATGAACGCCAGAACATTTCCGCGACCGGCTTCGGGTCGGATCGCAATTCGGGGCCGACGCTTGCCGACATCGCCAAGACGTATGTTGGCACGAAGGACGGCGTTCTTGCCGATGGCGACCTGCGCAGCCGCGTCACCAAATCAATGATGTACGAGAAGGCCTTCGCACTGACGATACAGCGGAACACCGAGCTGGCGAAGGCTGGAGCGGACGTGGGGCCGGCGACGTCGATCATCAAGTATGCGGCGGCCAAGATGA
>JBMOGP010000167.1:0-5860 GCA_049318285.1 Hyphomonadaceae bacterium | reverse complement strand
GCGAGTTCGCCATCCTTCATCACGGCGATCACCGCGCCGACGATGCGTTTCTCGTTGAGGGCTGAGTTCAGGGCTGCGTCGATGCGCTGTGTCATGTTCGTCATGGAGCGAGCATGGCGCTGCGCTCAGGGAGGTCAAGAGCGTGCTTTCTCTGTGTCGCTAGCGCACGATCTGTCCAGGTTTTGTAGCTCGTGAGTTGTCCGGTTCCTGTGCCCTGAACAAGGGGGGCACGATCAACCGGGCGACATTGCACGCGGGACTTCACCGCATGCGTCTTTAACACGCCCTTGATCGGTGTGAGCGTGGGGAGTTGAGCCAGCTGGAAGCCGCTGAGACGCTGGGTATCAGCGAACGAACGTTCCGCCGATGGGAGGCTCGCGCGCCCTGCCACAAATGCGTGGACAGGTCAGGCCAAGTCATGGGTCCCGCCAGTGTCATATGCGCCGAGATTCTTCGCGACGGTCATGGGCGCGATTACAGGCCCCAAACTCCGCGCCCGGCATTGCGCAGGGCGGCGGCGGCGGTTGTGCGCCGCTTCTGGTGACAGGCGCGTTGCCCGCACCTGAAGATCAGCGCTGACCATCCGGGCTCCAAAACAAAGCATTTTCATTGACATAATGGGCGGTGGGCCGCATGAGCGCGCTTTCCGAAATGGCCCTTGAACAAGGTCAGGAGTCGTCTTTCCAACCGTCGGCGTCACAGGAGATGCCCCCATGTCGAACGCAGTGCTTCCCGTCTACGGCCCGAGCCCGGTCGTTTTCGCGCGAGGCGAGGGCGTGCGCATGTATGACGACAAGGGGAGGGTCTATCTCGATTTCATCGCCGGCATCGCGGTCACTTCGCTGGGGCATTGCAACCCGGTGCTGGTGAAGGCGCTGACCGAGCAGGCCAATACGCTTTGGCATACCTCGAACATGTTCCGCGTGCCTGGGCAGGAGCGGCTGGCGCAGCGCTATGTCGATCTCACCTTCGCCGACTATGCGTTCTTCACCAATTCAGGCGCCGAATCGATCGAGGGCTGCATAAAGATCGCGCGGCGCTATCACTGGGCGAAGGGCGCGCCGGAGCGCATCGGCATCCTGTCATTCGAAGGATCATTCCATGGGCGGACGCTGGGCGGCATAAATGCAGGCGCACAGGAAAAGTATCGTGAGGGCTTTGGCCCGCGGCTTCCCGGGTTCAGGTCGATCCCGTTTGGTGATCATGAGGCGCTGAAGGAGGCGATCAAGGCGCCCGATCTTGCCGCCGTCCTGATCGAGCCGGTGCAGGGCGAAGGCGGCGTGCGCGCCGTGCCTGATCAGTGCCTCAAGGGACTGCGTGATCTTTGTACTGAGCATGGCGTCCTGCTGATCTATGACGAGATCCAGTGCGGCGCCGGGCGGACGGGCAAGTTGTTCCATCACCAGTGGGTGGCGGGCGCGGAGCCGGATCTTCTCGCGGCGGCCAAGGGCATTGGCGGCGGCTTCCCGATGGGGATGATCCTCGCGACGGCCGAGGCTGCATCCGGCATGGCCAAGGGCGTTCACGGCACGACATTCGGCGGCGGGCCGCTGGCGATGGCGGTAGGAAATGCTGTGCTCGACGTGATGACTGGCGAGGGATTCTTCGAGCAGGTGCGCCGCGTGGCGGGCACGATGCAGCAGGGCATGGAAAGCCTGAAGGGGCGCTATCCGGAACTGGTGCTCGACGTGACCGGGGCGGGGCTTCTGCGCGGACTGCGGATGAAGGACGATCCGATTCCGCTGCGAGGCAAGCTGTCAGACCGCGGGCTTCTGGTGGGTACGGCGGGCAACAACACGCTGCGCCTCGCGCCGCCGCTGGTGGTGACCGAGGACGATGTGCGCGAAGCGATCGACATCATCGACCAGCAGTTCGCCAGCATGACGACGGCTGCGGGATCATGAACCACTTCCTGGATCTCTGGCCGATCCCGGCCGGCGAGCTGAGGTCGATCCTGGACAATGCGAAGTCGCGCAAGGCGGCGCGCGCCGGCCTGCCAAAGGGAATGGCGGACAAGGACGCGCCGCTGGCCGGGCATACGCTGGCGATGATATTCGAGAAGAACTCGACGCGGACGCGTGTATCTTTCGACATTGCGATACGCCAGCTGGGTGGAACGTCGCTGATTATCTCCGCGCAGGACTCGCAGATCAGCCGTGGCGAACCAGTCGAAGATACCGCGCGGGTGCTGTCGCGCTATGTCGATGCGGTGATGATGCGGGCCAACCGCCACGCGGATGTCGAGGCGTTTGCAGCAGCGGCAAGCGTGCCGGTGATCAACGGTCTGACCGAGAAGTCGCATCCGTGCCAGATCATGGCCGATTTGCAGACGCTGGAAGAGGCAGGGCTGAACCTGAAGGGTGCGCGCATCGCCTGGGTGGGTGATGGAAACAACGTGGCCGCGAGTTTTATCCACGCAGCGCCGAAATTCGGCTTCTCGCTCGCGGTGGGGACGCCCGCCGGGTATGAGCCGAACGCTGCGGACGTGCAGCGCGCGCGGGCGGAGCAGGGGTGGATCGAGCTATTCAGCGATGCGGCGAAAGCTGTCGCAGGCGCCGACGTCGTCGTGGCAGACACGTTCGTCTCGATGGGCGACAAGGATGCGGACAAGCGGCTTCAGGATCTTGCGCCGTTCAAGGTTAGCGGCGAGCTGATGCGCCGCGCCAATGGCGGGGCGATGTTCCTGCACTGCCTTCCGGCGCATCGCGGCGAGGAAGTGGACGCCGAGGTGATAGACGGGCCGCAGTCGCTGATCTTCGACGAGGCCGAGAACAGGCTGCACGCGCAGAAGGCGATCCTGGAGTGGTGCCTCAAAGGGTAAGGTTACTCCCCCCGCCCGATCAGGGATGCCGAAGCCACGAGTTCGGACAGCAGGGACAGCGTGGCGGCGCCTGAGGCGTTGAACGGGTCCAGTTCGGCGCGCTTGAAGTATTTGAGGAGCTGGCTGGGGTTCACCTTGGAGAGGTTCACCTGGCCCATCGTCCAGCCACCGAAGCGCCGCTCTGAGATCTCTTCATAGGCAAGAAGGCGGAGGTGCTCGTGGCGCGTGTCACGCACGATGGCGTGGTAGAGATCGCAGACTTCATCGCGACCGCCTTCGAGCACCTGAATGAACAGGTCGTTCGAAACGCACAGCATGCCGGTGATGCCGTTTGCCGGGTTGTTACGGCGCGACTGGACGAGGATGTCATCGAGGATTGCGGCGCTGGTCCCGGCGGCGGCGCGGCTGGCATAGAGGCAGCGTACGAGCATGGCAGTCAGGCTTTCAGGTTGAGCAGTGAGAGGAATTCGCGACGCAGGGCGGCGTCCTTGAGGAAGGAGCCGCGCATCACCGAGTTGATCATCTTGGTCTCGTTGTCCTTCACGCCGCGCCAGTGCATGCAGAAGTGATCCGCCTCCATCACCACGGCGAGGCCGTCTGGCCGCACCTTGTCGATCAGGAGTTCCGCCATCTGGGTGATGGCCTCTTCCTGGATCTGCGGACGCGACATGATCCATTCGGCGAGGCGCGAGTATTTCGACAGGCCGATGAGGTTGGAGTGCTCATTCGGCATCAGGCCGATCCAGAGCCGGCCCATGATCGGGCAGAGGTGGTGGCTGCAGGCGGAGCGGACGGTGATCGGACCAACGATCATCAGCTCGTTCAGCATGGCCGCGTTGGGAAACTCGGTGACCGGCGGTGCTGGGTGATAACGGCCCTGGAACACTTCGTTGAGGTACATCTTGGCGACCCGCTTGGCGGTGTCGCGTGTGTTGTGGTCGCTGGTCGTGTCGATCACGAGGCTCTCCAGTACGCCCCGGAGCTTTCCCTCGACTTCGGCCTGCAGGGCTTCCAGTTCACCGGGCTCGATGAAGGCGGAGATGTTGTCATTGGCATGGAAGCGGCGCTTCGCCTTGACGATGCGCGCGCGGATGCGGGCCGAGACCTTATCGGCGGAAGGAACTGTGGGGGGCTTCGAGGCGTCGCTCATCTGGCGTCCTTCATAGTCTCTTGTAAGGGGCGCCGTCGATGGCCCCTTTTTGTGGGTCACGGGGTGAGTTCCTTGCCGTCCCAGGCGAACAGGCGTCCGGACTGGGACGACGCAAGCGCGTCGAGAACGGCAAGAAGATGGCCGGCAGCCTTGGCAGGAGCGAAAAGCTGGTCCGGCTTTACGCCCGCCTGAAATGGCTTTGAGAGGCCTGTGTCAACCGTGCCCGGATGCAGGGCGACGCAGACGGCTTGCGGATGACTGCGCGCCTGTTCGATGGCGAGACAGCGTATCAGCATGTTGAGGGCGGCTTTCGAGGCGCGGTAGCTGTGCCAGCCGCCGAGGCGGTTGTCTGAGATTGATCCGACGCGGGCGGAGAGCGCCGCGAAAAGCGTGCGACGATCGCGCGGCATGGCAGGCAGGAGGAGACGGGCGATCTGGGCGGGGCCTGCGGCGTTGATTGCGAAGGCGAGATTCATCTGGGCGGGATTGAGAGCCCGCATCGATTTTTCAGGCGCGAGGGTTTCGTCGTGGAGGACGCCGGTGGCGATGATCACCAGGTCGGTCGCGCCGATTGCTCCTGCTGCGGCTTCGAGCGAGGCGGGGTTGGTCAGGTCGAAGCTGAAAGGGACGACTTTCGGGTGGTCCTGCGCGTGGCCGTTGCGCGTGCCGGCATGGACGCGTGCGCAACGCGGATCGGCGGCCAGCTGCTCCACAAACGCACGGCCCAGCCCGCCCGAGGCGCCGAAGACGGCGGCGGTATAGCCATCATGGAGCGAAGCGAGGCTCATGACACTGCTTTGCGGGGTCGAGATCCGTGAGCGTGGCTTGGTCGTAGAATGTCAGCAGATTGAAGCGGCATAACCCTCATACGTGGGCTGAGGCTGAGGGGTTTGGTCACCACGCGCAGATCTTCGATCGACAGGCGAGAGAATGGGCAAGGCTGACCGCGACAAAACATCCCGATCCAGGACCGCAAAGGCCGACCTGCCTTCCAAGCCCTGCGTCGGATGCAGGCGCCCGTTCACCTGGCGCAAGAAATGGGAGCGGTGCTGGGACGAGGTGAAGTTCTGCTCGGAACGGTGCCGGCGCGAGCGGCGGGCGTAGGTATCCTCGCTGGTTGAAGACGTGCGGCGCCAACCCCATTTGGCGCGAATGCTGACCCATGATAGCTCCCCCGACATGCCCAAAACACCTGTGCCTCATGATCTTCTCGGCGCGGGCGACGATTTCGTCGCCACATTCCAGATTGAGGATACGTCCGTTCGCGGCCGCATCGCGCGGCTGGGCGATGGTGTGCTTGACCCTATTCTCAAACGACATGCTTATCCGCGCTGGGCGGCCTATCTGCTTGGCGAAGCGGTGACGCTGGCCGTACTCGTTTCGGCGTCGCTGAAGTTCGACGGCAAGGTGATGGTGCAGGCGCAGGGCGAAGGCCCGGTTTCATTGATGGTCGCCGAGGCGCGATCCGATGGCGGCGTGCGCGGCTATCTTCGTCTTAATAAGGAAAAGTGGGATTTCGTCGATCGCGTGAACAAGGGCCAGCGACCGCACATTCCGCAGGCGCTGGGCAGGGGCGTGATGGCGTTGCTGCTGCAACCCAACGATCCGAACCAGCAGCCCTGGCAGAGCATGGTGCCGATCGAAGGTGCGACGCTCTCCGACTGTGCGCAGATGTGGTTCTCGCAGTCCGAGCAGGTGCCGACGCGTGTGAAGCTGGCAGTCGCGGAAATTTCCGAACCCGGAGGCACCAAGCGGTGGCGCTCGGGTGGCGCGCTGATCCAGCAGGTCGCGGGTGATGATGCGCGCGGCGCGACAGACGAGCCGTGGGACAATGCACGCCACCTGTTCGATACGATCGAGGACATCGAGCTTGTCGATCCGGATGTGCC
>JBMOGP010000166.1:0-5959 GCA_049318285.1 Hyphomonadaceae bacterium | reverse complement strand
TGCGCCGGTTGAGGCTCACGGTCTCGCCCGCAGCCTTGGCGAACGTATCCGTCGTACGGATGCAGTTGGCGATCTTCTCGAAATCGGGAGCGCCCAGCCTGCTCCACACCTGCTCGAGGCCTCCCGAGACGATGTGTGGCGGCAGGGGCTCGCCAATGACGCCGGTCGCCGAGATGAACACTTCATGCTCGCCGCAGCCCGATTGCCTGCACGCCGAGGCGATTGTTGCCGCGTTCTTCAAGACACCCGCTGCGCCCGTAAACGCATTGGAATTGCCCGTGTTCACCACCAGCACCCGCGCCCTGCCCCCGCCCGCGGCCAGCGCAGCGCGACAGCGGTCGACATCGTCGGACCGTGTCGAGGACATCGTGAAAATGCCCCCCGCCGCGGCGCCATCGGGAAAGTGCACCACCAGCAGGTCATCGCGCACCCTGCCCTTGTAGAGGCCCAGCGCGTGCGTGGCTGCCTCCATGCCGGCAACCTTCGGCAGGCTCGGGAAACGCTCCGGCGCGAGCGGCGAGACGGGCAGGTCTGAGGCAGTGGCCAAGTCGGATACCTTTTTCGGACGTTGGATTATTGCGGCGCGACGGGCGCTGGCGTCGCGACGGGATCACGCGTCTCGGCCGGCGGCGGGGCTGGCTCCAGCGGCAGGATCGTGATGCCCTGCGAGGCGTCCGGCGCCGGGGCTGCCGGTTCTGGCCGAGCCGGTTCGACACGCGCAGGCGCCGTCGCCGCGGGAGCATCCATGCGCGAGGAGCGGACGGGATTGCGCTTCACGATCTCCGCATCGGCGCGCAGCTCCTTCAGAATCTTCTCGAACTCCTGCTCCCTGAGAAAACGCCGGATCTTGTCGTCGAGCTCATCGATCGCGGGCGGCCGCTTCCTGCGCACATCCTCGACCTTGACGATGCGCCAGCCCAGCGCGTCCTGGAACGGACGCGAGACGCCGCCTCTGGGCACCTCACGGATGACACGCGCAAGTTCGGGCGAGGCTGCCGCCGCGGTCAGGTAGCCAAGATCGCCGCCATCGAAGCGCGTGGCCGAATCGCTCGACCGGCGCGCGGCCAGCACGGCAAAGTCGACGCCCGTCTTCAGTTCCGCAGCGATGCTGTCGATTGCATCCTTCGTGGGCGCAAGAATATGGCGGACATGCGCCTGCGTTTCCATGGTCGGAGCAAGCAGCTCCACCTGCGCTTCATACATCTTGCGCAGGGCCGCCTCGTCGATCTTTTCTTCCGCAAGCCGCTCCAGCAGGATATTCATCAGGATCTGGTCGCGCGCCTTGTTGAGCCGGTGGCGCGCCTCGGGCTCACCGTCCAGCCCCCGGTCGACCGCCGCGATGGCGAGCAGCTTGACCTTGATCAGCTCCTCCAGGACTTCGTCGAATTCGGCGCTGCCCGGTGCCAGCCTCTCGCCGGGCTTCACCAGCCCCTTCATCCGGGCCTCCATCTCGACATCGGAGACGTAGATCAACTGCCCGTTGACACTCGCCGCCTCGGTCGAGAGATCGCCCTCGGCTGCCTCCTCGATCGAGGGGTTTGCCGCGCCGCATCCGGCAATCGGCAGTGCTGCCGCAAGGACAGCAAGGAGCAGCCAGCGTGTCCCAAATACCATCCAGAGACTCCTCAAGCCGCCAGCCGGTGTCTAGCCAGCGTCAAGAACAGTAAGGGCTCCCGTGGTCCGATTGACACTGGGAAAGCCGGTCCTTACGTGTCGGACACGCCCAAGTCGAGGGAGTTTCCGTTGGGACAACTCCTAAAAACCGGGTGTGTGTAGCCGAGGCCGGATAACTAACCCGTATACACTCTATATGTAAGGGATATCGCGACCATCAGAGGTTCGCGCAGGCTGGCAGCGGATATTCGGAATGCTCGGGATCGCCCAAAAGATATTCGGGTCCGTCAACGACCGGAAGATCAGGCCCTACAAGGCTATCGTCCAGCGTATCAACGCCCTGGAGCCCGTGACGGAGGCCCTTTCCGACGACGCCCTGCGACAGCGGACGAAGGATTTCCGCCAGCAGGTCGCCAACGGCGCCAAGCTGGACGACATCCTCCCGGAAGCCTTCGCGACCGTCCGCGAGGCCGCCAGACGCGCGCTTGGTCTGCGGCATTTCGACGTCCAGCTGGTCGGCGGCATCGTCCTCCACAGGGGTGGCATCTCCGAAATGCGCACCGGCGAGGGCAAGACGCTGGTCGCCACTGCACCCGTCTATCTGAACGCGCTCGAAGGCCGGGGCGTCCACGTCATCACCGTCAACGACTACCTCGCCTCGCGCGACGCCGAGTGGATGGGCAAGGTCTACCGCTTCCTCGGCATGTCGGTCGGCAAGATCGTGCACGGCCTCGACGACGCCCAGCGCCGCGCCTCCTATGCCTGCGACATCACCTACGGCACCAACAACGAATTCGGCTTCGACTATCTCCGCGACAACATGAAGTACTCGCTGGCCGACATGGTCCAGCGCGGCCATCGCTTTGCCATGGTCGACGAAGTCGACTCGATCCTGGTCGACGAAAGCCGCACCCCGCTGATCATCTCCGGCCCGACCGACGACCGCTCGGAGCTCTACCAGCAGATCGACGCGATCATCCCGCTGCTGTCGAGCGAAGACTACACGCTCGACGAAAAGGCCCGCTCGGTCGTCTACTCGGAAAGCGGCAACGAGAAGATCGAAGAGCTTATGGTGCAGACCGGCATCCTGCAGGGCTCGCTCTACGAACCCGCCAACATCTCGCTGGTCCACCACGCAAACCAGGCGCTGCGCGCCCACAAGCTGTTCCAGAAGGACAAGGACTACATCGTCAAGAATGGCGAGGTGATGCTGATCGACGAGTTCACCGGCCGCATGATGCAGGGCCGGCGCCTGTCGGAAGGCCTCCACCAGGCCATCGAGGCGAAAGAGAAGACCAGGATCCAGCCCGAAAACCAGACGCTGGCCTCGATCACCTTCCAGAACTATTTCCGCCTCTACGACAAGCTCGCCGGCATGACCGGCACGGCCTCGACCGAGGCGGCCGAGTTCTCCGACATCTACAAGCTGGAAGTCACCGAGATCCCGACCAACAAGCCGGTCAAGCGGATCGACGAGGACGACGTCGTCTACCGGACGGCGAAGGAGAAATACAAGGCGATCATCGCCGACATCCGCGACTGCGCGCGCCGCAAGCAGCCGGTGCTGGTCGGGACGGTGTCGATCGAGAAATCCGAAATCCTCTCCAACCTCCTGTCGGCCGAGCGTATCCCGCACCAGGTGCTGAACGCCCGCCACCACGAACGCGAAGCCTTCATCATCGCGCAAGCTGGCGTGCCGGGCTCCGTCACCGTCGCCACCAACATGGCAGGCCGCGGCACCGACATCCAGCTCGGTGGCAATATCGAGATGCGTGTCGCCGATGAGGGCGAGGCCCGCGCGAAGGAACTCGGGCGCGAACTCAGCGAGGATGAGCTGAAGGAACTGCGCGCGAGGATCGAGGCCGATGTCGCTGCAAAGAAGGCCGAGGCGCTCACCGCCGGCGGCCTCTACGTGCTGGCGACCGAGCGTCACGAAAGCCGCCGGATCGACAACCAGCTGCGTGGCCGTACCGGCCGCCAGGGCGACCCGGGCCGCTCGAAATTCTACATCTGCCTCGAGGACGACCTCCTGCGCATCTTCGCAGCCGAACGCCTCGACAGCATCATGCGCGGCCTCGGGATCAAGGAAGACGAGGCCATCACCCACAAGTGGATGAACAAGGCGCTCGAGACCTCGCAGAAACGCGTTGAACAGCGCAACTTCGAGATCCGCAAGAACCTCCTGAAGTTCGACGACGTCACGAACGACCAGCGCAAGGCCGTGTTCGAGCAGCGTATCGAGTTCATGCGCGCCAGCAGTGTCAATGAAACCACGACGGAAATGCGCACAGAGCTGATCAACGACATGTGCAAGCGCCACATGCCGGAGAAGGCCTACCAGGAACAGTGGAACATCACCGAACTGGAAGAGGAAGTCGCTGACGTCCTTGGCCTCCCCGCCCCCGTGCGCGCGTGGGCGAACGAGGAGGGCGTCGAAGGCAAGGAGGTCGCCGAGAAGCTCAACGCCGCAGCGACCGAATACTATGCGCAGAAGTCGGCCATGGTCGGTGAAGACCGCATGCGCTTCATCGAGAAGCAGGTCCTGCTCCAGGCCGTCGACACACGCTGGCGCGAGCACCTCTGGCATCTCGATCAGCTGCGCTCGGTCATCCATCTGCGCGGCTACGCCCAGCGCGACCCGCTCAACGAATACAAGAACGAAGCCTTCACCCTGTTCGAGCGCCTGCTGAGCGATCTTCGCTCGGACGTCACGCGCCTGCTGATGCGCGGCCAGTTCGTGATGGAACAGCCCCCCGGCGCCGATACCGGCCCCGCGCGCGCGCCGACACAGATCACCTCGCGTCCCGTCGCTGCGCCGGCGCAAGCCGCTCCGCCGCAGGAAGCGCCAGCCCAGGGCCAGGCCCCCGGCTCATGGGCCTCCACCCCGCGCAACGCCCCCTGCCCGTGCGGCTCTGGCAAGCGCTACAAGAACTGCCACGGCGATGTGAGCCAGATCGCCCAGGCTTGAAATCGTAACACTCCAATATCGTTCGTACACGATTCAATTTCGCTATCGAGGCGACTGAAGTGTGCGGGGCCGGACACACTTATCGCCGGCGGCAGCCGATATGGCCCGATTGCTGAAGCCTGCACTTGCGCGCGCATTCCGCCTGCCGCAGAACCCGCGAGCTGGCAGCATGGCCGGGGAGCCGAGGGGCGGATAATGAAGAAACTGATCACGTCGATTGTGTTCGTCTGCGCGGCTGCCGCTCCGGCACTCGCCCAGACAAAACCGGTATGGACAGGCGAAGGCGTTTTCGGCGCCGGCCTCACCACCGGCAATACCGAGACGACCGACGTCGCCGCGGCGCTCAAGCTCAAGCACGACAATGGCGGCGAGTGGACACAGGCCATCGAACTGGCTGCTGATTATGGCGAAAACAACAGCGTCGAAACGAAGAACCGCCTTGCGGCGGCAGGTCAAGTCGACCGCGTCCTCGACGAGCGCATGTCGATCTATGGCCGCGCGACCTTCGAGCGCGACGCGTTTTCCGGATTCGAAAACCGCTACTTCGTCGGCGCCGGCGTGGCCTACAAGTTCATCGTCTCGGAGCCGACCAACTGGACGCTGTCCGCCGGCCCGGGCTACCGCGTCGACGAGATCCGCCTCACAGGCGCGTCGGAGGAGTCCTTCGGCGCCTCGTTCGGTTCGCGCTTCTCGCAAGCCTTGAACGCAACGACGCAGCTCACCAACGACACCGATGTGATCTACGCCGACACATCCACCCAGCTCGTCAACTCGCTCGCGCTCACATTCGAACTCATGAGCAACCTGAACGGCCGCGTGTCGTACGATGTTCGCTACGACACCAATCCGCCGGTAGGCTTCGAGGACACCGACAGCGCCCTGCGCTTCTCGCTGGTCTACAAGGTCAGCTGACCCCACCCCTCGTATCGGGAATGGACGGGCGCTCCTCGCGGAGCGCCCGTTTTTCTCTCCGCAGATCTCAGTTGATCGCCCGCGCAGCGCGCCCATCGCGCTCCGTGCGTCGTTCGAACAGGCTGCGCGTCAGCAGCGGCGCTACGCCGATGCGTGACACGCCCGCGCCGATGATCACGCTGTTCGAGACCCCCACCGTCTCGGCCGCGTATACCGCCACAAGGATCAGCACTGTCATCGCAGGCCGTTGGCCCGCGCCAGCTGATCTTCGGGAAGCAGAGGCTGCTGAAGGCTCACCGAGAGAATGGTGAAGACCATCGTTCCGGCGTCGCCCAGCAGTTGCTGCAACACCATGAACACCACTGACCATCCCGGCAGCATGGCCGCTGATAGCAGCATCATCGTCCCGCGCGACGCCATCACGAAGCCAGCCACGACTGCCGCCCCCTGACCCACCCGCCTCGC
>JBMOGP010000165.1:0-5962 GCA_049318285.1 Hyphomonadaceae bacterium | reverse complement strand
CAATGTCGCCGATGCGGCAAGCCATCCGCAGCATACGCTCGGCGCAACGCTCGCATGGCTGGGCATCAGGCCACAGACCCTTCAGCCCTGGCCCGTCGAGCCGGAGAAGCAGCGCCAACGCGCGCGACGCAGGCTCATCAACGAAGCACTCGCGCCCGCGATCGCCACCCGCGACTGGAACGATCGCCTTGCCGCGCTGGCTGCACCCTCGCAGCCGCAGGATCTGGTGCGCGAAGCCCTCCAGGGCCTCGCGCTTGTCGAGGCCGAGGACGAAAGCGAGGAGGCGCTGGTTGCCGCCCTGCTGCTTCGCGAGACGCTTGAGACGCCGAACCTGACAGCCGCGCTCGTCACGCCGGAAGCCTCCCTCGCGCGACGCACAGCCGCCATACTCGAACGCTGGGGCATCGACATCGCCCCATCCGCCGGCATCCCCCTTTCACGCACGGCGCCAGGCAGCCTTCTCCTCATCCTCTCGCGCTGGATCGCAAAGCCCGCCGACCCGGTCCTGCTGCTCGCAGTGCTCAAGCACGAATGCGTCCTGCTCGGCCGCGACCGGGATGCCTGTCGCGCCATCGTCAGCGCGATGGAGCGCGCCACACTGCGTGACCCGCCACGATCGCCAACCCTCGAGGCGCTGGCAAGACGCCTCAACACGCTTGAACGCCCGCAGGCCGAGGCGGCAAAGCTCATCACTGAACTCGACCAGCTGCACTATCTGGCCAACCCGCCTTTCACCGACGAGATGATCGATGGCGCAGCTGCCGCCGAGTCCCTCGCGCGCCTCGCCGAGGCGCTCTGCGCCACGCCAACGGTGGAAGGCGCGCGCATCTGGTCCGGCAAGGCCGGCGCGATGGCTGCACAGTTTGTCGATAACCTCTCGCAACTCTCGACCGCGATGGGCAGGATGCAGGCCGGCGCCTTCCCGGATTTCGCCGAGGCCGTCATGCACCGCATGGTCGCCGCACCCGATGCGCCCGAACACCCCCGCATTGCGATCTTCGGCCCGCTGGAAGCGCGCCTGCAGCGCCGCGACCGCATGATCCTCGCAAGCCTCAATGAAGGCGCCTGGCCGCGCGCTGCCGCAGCCGATGCCTTCCTCAACCGCACGCTGCGCAAACGCCTCGCCCTGCCCGATCCCGACGAACGCATCGGCCTCTCGGCGCACGATTTCTCGCAGATGGCCAATGCGCCAGACGTCATCCTGCTGCGCGCCCACCGCGTCGACGACAAGCCTGCCGTCGCCTCGCGCTGGCTCTGGCGTCTGCGCACGCTTGCTGCCGGCGGGCTGGGCGGACGCGCAGCGGCGGATGAGGCTTTGAGACCTGCCGCCGGCGCCGACCCCATCGTGTGGGCGCGCGACCTGCGCAGGCCGGGCAAGGTGATGTCGGCAAAACCGCCCGCGCCAATGCCGCCGGTGGCTGACCGCGCGCTTGCGAGCTTCTCGCCGAGCCGCGTCGCAACCCTGATCCGGGACCCTTACGCTGACTACGCCCGCCGCGTCCTCGGTCTCAAACCCCTGCGCGGCGTGGGCGAAGATGTCGATGCGCGCGAGCGCGGAACAGCCGTGCACGCCGCAATCGAGACCTTCGAGGACAGCGACAACGAAGCCGCCATCGGGCCGCTGATCGAGGAAGGCTTGCAGGCTGCCGGCGCAGCACCCGAACTCGTGAAGCTCGAAGCCCCCCTCTGGCGGCGCGCAGGGGCTGCCTACGTCCGCTGGCTCGCCGATCGCGCGCCACGCCGGATCCGTGCAGCCATCGAGCAGAAGGCCGAGATCAGCTTCGATACCTCGATCGGGCCGGTGAAACTCGAAGCCACCGCCGACCGCATCGAACAACTCTCCGACGGCACCCTCGCCATCATCGACTTCAAGACCGGCCAGCCCAAGAAGGCCGCCCAGGTGGAGTCGGGGCTCGAACCGCAACTTGCCCTCGAAGCTGCCATCGCAGCCCGCGTGCCGTTCGGCCCGATCGGCCCTGCACCAGCCTCCCAGCTGATCTACTTCCGGATGTCGATGAGCGCCGAGACAGCGAAGGATGACAACGGCCAGCCGCTCGCCTTCAGGAACGGCACGACCGCGCAGATTGCCGAAGACGCACTCGAAGGCCTCAAGGCCCTGATCGAACAATATGCGAGGCCGACGCAAGCCTACTATTCAAAGCCGCGCGTCGAATTCATCTGGACCGTCTCCGACTATGACCGCCTGGCGCGCCGCGCCGAATGGTCCGCCGACGAGGGGGGCGAAGAATGACGCCTCGCGATGCCAGAAACCCGATGGAATCGCCCGAATACGCCGCCGCCACGCTCGGCCAGGCGCTCGCCGCCCTGCCGGACCATTCCGCCTGGGTCGAAGCCAATGCCGGCTCGGGCAAGACAAAAGTCCTGATCGACCGCGTCGCGCGCCTCCTGCTGCGCGGCGCCGAGCCGGATACCATTCTGTGCGTCACCTACACCAAGGCCGCCGCCAGCGAGATGCAGGCGCGCCTGTTCGACCGCCTCGGCGGCTGGTGCGTCATGGACGCGGGCCAGCTCACGAAGCAACTCTCCGACCTCGAAGGCCGCGATATCTCCGCCTATGGGCCCGATGACATCGGCCGCGCACGCGAGCTCTTTGCAAAAGCGCTCGAAACACCCGGCGGCCTGCGCATCGAAACCATCCACGCCTTCTGCGGCCGGGTCCTGCGCCGCTTCCCGCTCGAGGCCCGCCTGCCCCCAGGTTTCTCCGAACTCGACGACGCCGTCGTCGCCGACCTCTGGGACATGTCCTTCCGCGCCATGGGCCGCCGCGTGGTGCGGGGCGATGCCGCGCTCATGGATGCCGCCCGCATCGCTGCCGAAGCCGGAGGCGGCAAAGGCCTCGACATCATCCGCGCCCTTCTCCCGCGCCGCGCCGCCATTCAGGCCTATATCGCGCGTGCAGGTGGGATCGACGACGCTATCGACAAGCTGCATCTTCGTCTCGATGCGCCCGATGCATCGCCCGCGGAAATTCTCGAACACGCCATGGGCGCCGGCATGCCGCGCAAGCCGCTGCAGCAGCTTCTCGCCCAGTTCCCAACTGCCAAGCCCACCGACGCCAGTCTCGCCCAGACAATCGCCTATGCGCTCTCGGATGCGCCCGCCGCTGATCGCTTTGCCGCCTACGCCACGATCGCATTCACCGACAAGGGCGATCTGCGCAAGAAGGACCCCTACACAAAGGAAGCCCTGAAAGCTGCACCCGCCGCCGCCCTGTTCTTCCAGATCAAGGACGCACCTGAAGGAAGCGAGATCGGACGCATACAGGCGATCGGTGCGGCGTTTAACGCTGCACGCCTGTTCGAACGCTCCTCCGCCATCCTCCGGCTCGCCGACGTCATGTTCGCCGACTTCGCCGACCGCAAGCGCGCCCGCGCGGGCCTCGACTTCGACGACCTGATCGAGACCACGGCCAACCTGCTCACGCGGGCCCATGCTGCCGAATGGGTGCTGTGGAAACTCGACGGCGGCATCAGCCACATCCTGCTCGACGAGGCGCAGGACACCAGCCCCGCACAGTGGCGCATCCTCCGCGCCCTGACCGAAGACATCTTCGCCGGCGCCGGCGCCGTGCGTGATCACCTCCGCACGCTCTTTGTCGTCGGCGACCAGAAACAGTCGATCTACTCCTTCCAGGGCGCCGACCCGGAACACTTCCTCACCGAGAAAGAGCAGTTCATCGCGCGCGCCAGGAATGCCGGGCTCGGCTTCAAGCTGCCCGACCTCGCCATGTCATTCCGATCAGCGCCGGAGGTGCTCGCCTATGTCGACGCGGTGTTCGACACAAACGTCTTCACGCCGCACTCACCCTTCACGCTGAACCCGCCCGACACGACCAACCCGATGCGCCACACCTCGTTCCGGCTCAGCCATGCAGGCTCGGTCGACCTCTGGCCGCTGGAGCCAGGAGCCGACGCCGAACCCGCACATCCGTGGGATGCGCCACAGGCCATGGAGAGTGAGGGCAGCGCCAAGGCGCGCCTTGCCGCCCGCATCGCCCGCTTTGTCCGGCACGAGATCGAGACCGGCGCTGCCGTCTGGGACAATGGCAAACAGCGCCCGGCCCAGCCTGGCGACTTCCTCATCCTCGTGCGCGGCCGCACCGGCGGGCTGTTCGATGGCATCCTGCAGGCCCTCAAGCGCGAGAACATCGCCGTCGCAGGCGCTGATCGCATCAAGCTGCTCGACAGCCTCGCCGTGCAGGACCTGCTGAACCTCGTCCGCTTCGCCCTCTGCCCGGAGGATGACCTCACGCTGGCGGAAATCCTGAAAGGCCCCTTCGGCGCCTTCACGTCCGGCAGCGATGTGAACTGGCTCGATGACACGCAACTCTTTGCCATCGCACACCAGCGCCAGGGCCGTCTCTGGCCCGCCCTGCAAGCCTCAACCGAGCCGCACGTCGCACCCATCCGCACCTTCCTCACCGACGTGCTGGCGCGCCGCCATACGCCACCCTACGAATTCCTCACCCACGCGCTCGAACGCGGCCCGGAAAGCGGGAGTGGCCTGCCGCGCCCCGGCTGGGAGCTGATCCTCGCCCGCTTCGGCAGCCCGGCCCGCGAGCCTGTCACCGCCCTCATCGATCGCGCCGCCGCCTTCGATTCAGACCAGCCGCCCAGCCTGCAGCTCTTCCTCAACGCCATCGAGCGTCGTGGCGGCGAGGTGAAGCGCGAACTCTCGGGGCCACAGGGCGAGGTCCGGGTGATGACCACGCACGGCGCAAAGGGCCTCGAGGCCCCCATCGTCATCCTGCCGGACACCTGCTCGGCCCATCGCAGCGATCGCGACGGGCTGTTCGTCACCGAAGACGGCGCGCCCCTCTGGGCCGGCAGCAAAGGCAACGACACCCAGCTCAGCAGCGAACTCCGCGCCATCGCGGAAGCCCGCGACCTGCGCGAACATCGCCGCCTGCTCTACGTCGCACTCACCCGCGCGCAGGACAGGCTGATCATCTGCGGCGCCGAGATGGGCAACCGCGCGGAGGGCCATGAGAAGACCAGCTGGTATCGTGTCTGCCAGGGTGCCATGGCGCGCCTGGGCCAGTCGGGCCGTGTTGCGGAGATCGAACAGGACGGCCGCACGATCCAGCGCTTTGGCGCCTCGCCTGACCGCCTCGCGCCACAAGCCCTGCAGGCACGCGCAGCGCCCGCGCTGCCAGCCTGGCTCGCACAGGCCGCACCACCTGAAACCGCCAGTCGTATCCTCTCGCCCTCCCGCCTCACCGCCGCCGCCGAACCGCCGGTGATCTCGCCCTTCGGCGAAGGTCGAAAGGAACGCCTGCGCCGCGGCAGCCTGATCCACCTCCTGTTCGAAATCCTGCCCGGACTTCCGCCCGGATCGCGCCGCGAGGCCGCCGGGACGTTCCTCGGGCGCCAGCCGGACCTCACGCCGAAACAGCGCCAGGAAATGCGCGAAGCGGCAATGCGCGTGCTGGAAGATCCGCGTTTTGCCACCGTCTTCGGCCCCGGGGGCCGCCCGGAGGCGCCCGTTATCGGAAAGATTGGCATCGGCCGGCTCGGCGCCGACACCATCAATGGCCGCATCGACCGC
Organism: Hyphomonadaceae bacterium; assembly: GCA_049318285.1. Taxonomy (GTDB): domain Bacteria; phylum Pseudomonadota; class Alphaproteobacteria; order Caulobacterales; family Hyphomonadaceae; genus UBA7672. Next base: position 394 of record JBMOGP010000165.1, on the reverse strand, counting down.
CTGGTGATCACAGACACGGAAATCCTGATCGTCGACTACAAGACCGACCGCCCCGCCCCTGCGACCATTGCGGGCGTCGGCGAGGCCTATGTCGCCCAGATGGCCGCCTACCGGGCCGTGTTGTCGCAGCGCTGGCCGAATCGTCCCATCCGGTGCCTGCTGGTCTGGACAGACGGCCCCCTTCTCATGGAAATACCGCCCGCAGACCTCGACAGCGCACTCTCGCGTGTGTGCACGTGAACCGTTCGTTTAGCGGCGCTCTGTTTGATACCGCACGGCCCGGCCCTATCTGGAGCCGACAAGAGATACCGACCCCAGACACCGACTAAAGACACCTACTAACGACACCGACCCCAGACACCGACCAAAGACACCGACCAAAGACACCGACCAA
>JBMOGP010000164.1:0-5971 GCA_049318285.1 Hyphomonadaceae bacterium | reverse complement strand
ACTTTCTCAGCGCGCCCATCCTTGGCGGCCTGTCGGACAGGTTCGGCCGCCGCCCCGTCCTCCTGATATCGATCGGCACGCTGGCCATCGACTTCCTCATAATGGGTTTCGCTCACACCATATGGCTGCTTTTCCTCGGGCGCGTACTCTCGGGGATCTCCGGCGCCACACACTCCACCGCCTCGGCCTACATCGCCGACGTCACGGAGCCGAAGCAGCGCGCTCAGGCCTTCGGGATGCTCGGCGCAGCGTTCGGCCTCGGCTTCATCCTTGGCCCTGCCATCGGCGGCTTCCTCGGCCAGTTCGATCCGCGCTACCCGTTCTTCGCTTCCGCGATGCTTGCAGCAATCAACTTCTGCTATGGCCTTTTCGTGTTGCCTGAATCGCTTGGACGCGAACATCGCCGCCGCTTCGAATGGAAGCGCGCCAACGCGTTCGGCACGTTTGTGCACCTCGCCAAGGTCCCCTATCTCGCCTGGTTCATGCTGGCGCTTGGCCTTTTCCAGTTTTCCTATTGGGTCTATCCGGCGACGTTCGGCTATTACTCCGGCGTCAATTTCGGCTGGGGTGAAGGCCTGATCGGAATCGCGCTGATGGTTGTCGGCATCGGCTCCGCCATCGTGCAGGGCGCGCTCATCGGCCCGATCATCAAGCGCTTCGGGCCAACCAACACCGCCGTCTTCGGCTTCCTCACGTGCGTTGTCACCTTCGCCGCCTATGCCGCCGCCACCGAAGGATGGATGGTCTACCTGATCATCCCGTTCGGCGCACTCGCCGGCGTGCTTGGCCCCGCAATGAACCAGATCATGTCGGTCCGCACGCCAAGGAACGCCCAAGGCGAACTCCAGGGCGCGATCGCGAGCGTCAACTCGCTCTCAAACATGCTCGCGCCGCTCGCGATGACGCAGACCTTCCACTACTTCACCGCCCCCAGCGCGCCCTTCTTCTTCCCTGGCGCAGCCTTCGCGCTCGCGGCCGTGTTCTGCGCGGTCTCGCTGCTGCCGCTTATGTGCGGCCTCGCCGTGGCGCCAAAGGTGGAAGAGCAACCCGCCGATCCCCCAGCCGAAGCAGCGCCAGCTGCGCATTCCACCTAGACATGCCAGCCCCCCGCCCCGCCCTCTTCCTCGACCGCGACGGCGTCATCAATGTCGACCACGGCTACATCTTCCGCCGCGAAGATTTTGAGTGGCTCGACGGCGCGCAAACCTTGATCCGCCGCTTCAACGACATGGGCTGGTGGGTCTTCGTCGTCACCAACCAGTCCGGCATCGCGCGCGGCTACTACACCGAAGAGCAGATGCAGGCCCTGCACGACTGGATGTCGGCCGAGCTCGGTGCGACCGGCGCTCACATCGACCGGATCTACCACTGCCCCTTCCACGAGGCGGGCACGATCCCGCGCTACACCAGGGACAGCTACGACCGCAAACCAAGGCCCGGCATGCTGATCCGCGCGATGACTGACTTCCCTGTCATCAAGGAGCGCTCGCTCCTGATCGGCGACAAGCAGGCAGATCTCGAAGCCGCCAGGGCCGCCGGCGTCCGCGGCTTCCTCTTCACCGGCGGCGATCTTGCAGCGTTTGCCGACTGGGCGCTCGCCGACATGGGCGAGGGCCGCTGACGCCTGTCGATCGCGCGCGCGTCTAGTTGGGCGCAGGCGCAGGCGCTTGCGGCATCACCTGCGGCTGCACCGTGCCCTGCACAGGCGGCAGCGCCGATTGCGGCGCAGGCGTCGCCGCCGGCGGGCGGTACTCAACCGCGCCGCCCGGCGTCTGCACCGGGCCAGTCACCGGATCGCAGTCCACCGGCCCGCGGGGCGCAACTTGACCCTGCAGCGCCATCGCCACTGCATTGCTCTCGTTCGGCTTCAGCTCGAATGCATCCTGGCTCGCATAGATGTCGTAGATCGCGCCGTCGTCCATCAGCTGTCCGCTCGCCGATGTGTGCGAGAAGTCTGCGAGGTCCAGCATCTGCCAGCTCGACCCGAGGCAGCCCATGAAGTCGCCCGTCCTGCACTCCTCGGTCGTCTCACGGCGCGGGGTGTATTTGTTGGTGCAGTTGGGATTCACATAGGTGCCGTAGACCTCGGTCACCTTGAACAGCGAGTCGATGCCGATCACGTTGGCCCACGGCTTGAACTTCACCACCGGACCTTCGATGTGCACGCGCTGGCCGGTGATCTGGAAGTCCTTCGGCTGGCCGCGCAGCCTGCCTTCAGCGTCAGCCAGATCGATCGTCGCCGTGTAGTCGAAATCGCCGTTCTTCTTCAGCACAACCTGGCCCGCCAGCCGCTCCTTCGAGAGCTGCGCATAGGTCTGCAGGTTGAGCCCGATCAGCCCCACGATCATCGCGCCCGCCAGCGTCAGCCCGCCGAACAGCACGCGCACAAGACCCCCGCCAAGGTTCGCCCTGAACAGCTTGGCGACACCGCCCACCAGCATCAGCACGCCCACAAGGCCCACGAATGCCGGGATCAGCCACCAGATCGACATACCGCCACTCCGCGCTCGCTTGCACCGCCCCTGAGGCGAACGGGCTCAGCAACCCATCCGTTCCTCCCAAGGCGTGTGTAACAAATGGCAGAGTGCCTGCCCACCCATGGGATGAGCAAGTCGCCGCAACGTCATTACGGTGGCGTAAGCGTGGGCAGGCCTAGAACACCCGCGGCCGTTCCTGCCGGGTCAGGTGCAGCCCGCACTCTTCCTTCTTGAAGCCCACCCAGCGCCCGGAGCGTATATCGGTCGGATCCAGCGGCCGCGCCGTGCACGGCCAGCACCCGATCGAGGGATAGCCCTCCGCCACCATAGGATGCGGCGGCAGGTGCTTCTCGGCAACCAGGGCGGCAAGGTCTTCCGGCGTCTGGTCCGCCAGCGGGTTGATCTTGTACCGCCCCTCGAAATATTCGACCACCGGCAACTTCGTGCGCCCGCCGCCATGGAAGCGCTTGCGCCCCGTGATCCACGCATCGAACCCTTCCAGCGCCGGTGCCAGCGGCCGCACCTTGCGCACCTCGCAGCACGCATTCGGGTCCGTCTTGTTCAGCACACCCTTGGGATCGACCGCCTTCACCTCGTCCTTTACCGGATGAAAGGTGCGGATGTCGGTGAGCCCGAGCACCTGCCCCAGCGTGTCGCGATACTGCAGCGTCTGGTGAAAGTGCATGCCCGTGTCGATGAACACGATCGGCATGCCCTGATCGACGTCGGCGATCAGCCCCAGCATCGCCGCACTCTCGGCCCCGAAGGACGAGACATAGGTCAGCTTCCGTCCGAACTCGCGCAGCGCCACGCGGATGATCTCATGCGGGCCCTTCCCGCGCAGCTCGGCGTTCAGCCGCTCGACGATCTGGTCGGGTGTTTCGATGCTCACGGGATGCGCGATCATTCGGCAGCCCTGGACTGTCTCAGCTTCTGCCGCTTCACGAAGATCGATGCGGACGTGTCGGCTGCCGACTGGTAGAATTCTGAAAATTCGCTTGCAGAAGCGGCATACACGCCCTCGGCGTCCGCCTCAGCAATCTCCATCGCGTCGATGCCGCAGCGGATCATCAGCCGCAGCTGGTCACGCAGCACCTGTCCCCTCGCACGGATCTCGCCCTTATAGCCGAGCCGCCGGCGCAGCAACTGCGCCTGGCTCAGCGCGCGCCCATCCGTGTATTTCGGAAACTGCACTTCGATCATGCGCAAATGATCCAGATGCGGCGCCAGCAGCGTCGGATCATCGCTGTTCACCAGCCGCACGCCGATCGACTGGTTGCGCGCCAGAAGCTGGTCGTGTTCAGCCAGGAACCGTCCGAGCGACACCAGGATACATCCGCCGGACGACACCTCGTGACCATCCTCCGCGAACGCCCAGACATCGTCGACAACTTTACCGTCCCTAAGCAGCGGCATACAGCGCCTCCTTGAACGGCGCCTGACCCACGCGACCCATCGTGTCGATGAATTTTTCAGTCTCGTCGCGACGGAGTGAGAGATAGGCGTCCACCATGCGACGGATCGCCGGCGCCACTTCCTCGTGCTTCAGCCCCGGCCCCTGGATCGTCGCGATCGTCGCTTTCTCGTCAGCGCGTCCGCCGAGCAGGATCTGGTAGAATTCCTCGCCTTTCTTGTCGACGCCGAGAATGCCGATATGGCCAACGTGGTGGTGCCCGCATGCATTGATGCAGCCCGACACATTCACATGCAGCGTGCCAACCTCATCCTCGAATTCCGGATCGGCAAACACCGCCTGGATCTCGTTTGCGACCGAGATCGAGCGCGCATTCGACAGATTGCAATAATCCAGCCCCGGGCAAGCAATGATGTCCGAGCCCATGCCCGCATTCGACGCATGCAGCCCCGATGCCTTCAATGCAGCATACACCGCCGGCACATCATCCAGCTTCACATGCGGCAGCACCACGTCCTGCTCATGCGCTACGCGGATATCATCGAACCCGTAACGCTCGCCAATGTCTGCAATGGCGCGCATCTGGTCTGACGTCGCATCGCCCGGCGCCTCGCCCTGCTGCTTCACCGCTATGTGCACCGAGACATAGCCCGGCACGCGATGCGCCCGCAGGTTGTTCCGCGCCCAGCGCGCCTGCTCACGGCTTGTCGCTTTGAACGCCTCGAAGCCTTCAGACACCGCCGGCAGCTTCGCGAATGCAGGCGGCGCGAAGTACGCTGTAATCCGATCGACCTCTTCCTGCGGCAGCTCCACCTTTTCCCAGGCGTTCTGCGCCGCGAATTCCTGCTCGACCTGGCGCCTGTATCCGTCGAGACCCAGCTCGTTCACCAGGATCTTGATCCGCGCCTTGTACTTGTTGTCCCGCCGTCCATGGCGGTTGTAGACGCGCATGTTCGCTTCGAGATAGTCGAGCAGGTCCTCCTTCGCGACCCAGTCGCGCACCGTCAGACCGATATACGGCGTCCGTCCGAGCCCGCCGCCGACGATGAACTCGAAGCCGACGCGGCCATCAGCGTGTCTCTTCATGTGCAGGCCGATATCGTGCACCCGCACCGCCGCGCGGTCCGTGGCGCCCGCTGTCACCGCGATCTTGAATTTCCGCGGCAGTGAGGAGAATTCGGGATGAAATGTCGACCACTGCCGGATGATCTCGCACCACGGCCGCGGATCCTCGATCTCATCGAGGTTGGCGCCCGCCAGATGATCTGACGTCACATTGCGGATGCAGTTGCCGCTCGTCTGGATCGCATGCATCTCGACATCTGCCAGTGCATCGAGCACGTCCGGCATGTCGGCAAGCCTGATCCAGTTGTACTGGATGTTCTGCCGCGTCGTGAAATGCCCATAGCCCTTGTCATACGTGTCCGCGATCGTCGCGAGCTGGCGCAGCTGCCGCGCACGTAACTGTCCATACGGAATCGCCACGCGCAGCATGTAGGCGTGCAGCTGGAGATAGACGCCGTTCTGCAGCCGCAGCGGCTTGAAATGCTCTTCCCGCAGTTCGCCTCTCAGACGACGCTCCACCTGATTGCGGAACTGCTTTGCGCGTTCCCGGACCAGCGTCTCGTCAAATTGGTCGTAGCGATACATCAGGCAGCCTTCTTCGCATGGCCGATGCCCAGGTCAGTCTCGACCCGCGCCACCCAGCGCTGCACGTTCGGGAATTCGTCGAGGTCGAACCCGCCCTCATCCGCCACGCGCGTGTAGGCCACCAGCGCAATGTCCGCGAGCGTCATGCTGTCGCCGACGAAATAGTTCGAGAAGGTAAGCTGCATCTCCATCGCGCCCAGCGCCCGCCGCCCGCGCGACAGCAGCTGCGGATCAAGCTCGTCATCGCTCATGTTCTTGAACTTCTTCCTGAACCGGCGTACCGCGATATAGGGCTCGTGGCTGTACTGCTCCCAGAACAGCCAGCTCATCATCTTCGCTTTCTCGAACGGATCGACCGGGATCAGCGCCTCACTGGCATAGGTCTCGGCAAGGTAAAGAATGATCGCGTTCGACTGCGGCAGGATACGCC
>JBMOGP010000163.1:0-5999 GCA_049318285.1 Hyphomonadaceae bacterium | reverse complement strand
CCGGTTCCTGCCGGCGGCAAGCTGTCCTTCTCGATGCACTACACGACGACCGGCAAGTCGGCGACGGACCAGACCCAGATCGGCTACTATACGCTGAAACAGGCGCCTGAGTTCATCAAGCGCTCGACGGTCATCTCCGACTTCGCGCTGAAAATCCCGAAGGGCGAGGCGCGCCACACGGAGATCGCCTATCTCGAATTCCCGGCCGACGCCTATCTCTACACGCTCTATCCGCACGCCCACTATCGCGGCTGGTCGGTCGAGCTGAAGCAGATTGCCCCGGACGGCAAGGAAACGATGCTGCTCAGCCTGCCGAAATACGACTTCAACTGGCAGCGCGACTACGATCCAGTGGATCCCATTCACATCAAGGCCGGCACCAAGCTGGTCGCCAAGTGGATCTACGACAATTCCGAGCACAACAAGGCCAATCCGGACCCGACCATCAACGTCACCTGGGGCGAGCAGTCCTGGGAAGAGATGATGTACTTCCGGGTCAACTATCGCTGGGCTGACGAGACCGTCTCCAACGTCCGCAACGATCTGCAGGCGAAGCTGATGGACTCGCGTACGATCGGCGCACTCGACAACAACGCCGACAACAAGGTGCATATCGACGAGCTGACCGGCACGATGGCTTCGGTCCGGACCCGCTTTGCGGATCTCGACACAAACAAGGACGGCGGCCTCGACAAGAAAGAGCTCGAAGCTGGCAACGTCTCCCGCGCCAGCGCAACCCGCGACCTGCGCGACGCCGACATCGACCTCTAGTCGATCTCGCAACAGAAAACGGAATGGCCCGCTTCCAGGAGCGGGCCTTTTCTTTTTTGGCCGGGTCCAGCGTCTTTCCTCCTCCCAGACCTCGCTTGCCCAAGCCGCCTGCACGCGTCACAAACCGCTGTGCTTATCCCACTCTCCTCCGGCGACGATCTGCGCATTGCGCCCTATCGCATGCTGAAGGACCGCGACCTCGATCGCGGCGCGGGGCGCTTCATCGTCGAGGGCGTGATTGCGCTCGAACAGCTGATCCGCGCTGGGCGTTTTGCGATCGATTCGGTCTTTCTCTCGGAAAAACGCATCGAAGCACTCGCGCCGCTGCTTGCGCAGCTTCCGCAGACCCCGGTCTACACCGCGCCTCAGCCCGTTATGGACGGCCTCGCGGGCTACCATCTCCACCGCGGCGTGCTCGCCCTGGCGCAACGCAATGACGACCCGACGGCGCAACAACTCCTGGCCAGCCTCCCCGCTGGCCCGCTCACGCTGCTCGTCCTTGTCGGCCTGTCGAACCATGACAATGTCGGCGGCTGTTTCCGCAACGCGGCGGCGTTCGGCGCCGCAGCCGTCCTGCTGGACGAGACCAGCTGCGACCCGCTCTACCGCAAGTCGATCCGCGTCTCCTCGGGCGCCGCCCTCAGCCTGCCCTTCGCGCACGGCGGCGATGGGGCGTCGCTTCTCGCGGCGCTCGCCGATGCAGACATCGAAACATGGTCGCTCTCGCCCAGCGGCGGCGAGAACCTGGCGAGCCTCGCGCCTCCACCTCGCCTCGCGCTGGTGCTTGGCGCGGAAGGCCCCGGCCTGCCCGCCAACCTGATGGCGCACAGCCGCCGCGTCTCGATCCCGATGGCCGGCGCGATGGACAGCCTCAACGTCGCAACCGCAGGCGCCATTGCACTCGCACACGTCTTCACACGTCGCGACGTATAACCCAGCGGTTGCGGCTCTTTCCCTTCGCAGCCCGCGCCTGTTATGCAGACGGTGGGACAGCGGGTGAGGATTGATCTTGCGTGCAATAATCGTCGGAGTTCTCGCGCTTGCGGCAGCCTGCTCACCCGCAGCCGACACACCGGCCGAGGGCGTCGACGCGATCACGCCGCGCAATCCGTTCTTCGGCACGTGGGAGCTGACCGCGGCGCGCGTCGCACCATGGTGGGACAATCAGGGCGAGGAACCGGCCCCCGATCCCGGCTTCACGAAATTCAAGCTTACCGCAGACGCGTCCTCCGGACCGCCGATCGTCACCTGCAGCAAGCCAGTCTACAGCACCAATATCGTGCCCCCACGCGCGCTGTTTGAGGGCAAGCTGCCAGATCCTGCCGGGGACGCCGTCGCCCTCGGCCTCACGGCGCTCGACATAACGATGCTGACTTTCACGTGCGAGGAAAACAACGCCAGCGTGTCGCTCGACTTCCCGATGGTAGACGAGGCGACAGTCCTGCTCGGCCTCGACAATGTGGTCTATGCTTTCAAGCGCACCGGAAACTGAGCGCAAGCAATGACTTCACGCCGAAAGTCAACGAAGGCTGATGCTGGATTAACGATCCGCTAACCATAACAACCCCACGTGATATCCTTGGAGCCCTGGGGCCTTATGCGCGTCCTCGTTACAGGCGGTTGCGGATTTGTTGGATCCGCTGTGGTGCGTCTTGCTGTCGAGCGAGGTGACCATGTGATGAATCTTGACCGGCGCGGACGCACGACGCCCACGCCTGCTCTCGCACCAATAGCGGCGCGCGAAGGCTATGCCCGACTCGAAGCGGACGCGTCGGACCGCGCGATGATGCGGGCTGTGATCCGTCAGTTTGAACCCGACGCCGTGATCCATCTCGCCGCCACGCCTGATGCGCCGGGCGATGCGCTGATGGATGGCGAGATCGGGGCCGCCTACGCCGTGCTCGAGGCCTGCCGCGCCTATCGCGACAGCCTTTCCGGCGAGCGACGTCAGAGCTTACGCATCGTGCATGCTGAACAGGCCGCAAACGACAGCGAATTTCGTCCCACGCGGGTTCAGGCTGCGCGCAGCGCCGCCGCCGCGCTGATGGACCGCTGGGCGCGTGCTTGCGACCTGCCGCTTGTCACCTGCGTCGTGGGTGAAGCGTTCGGGCCGTGGCAGCCGCAAACATCCCTGATGGCGCGCCTTGTCGCGCACCTGATGCACGATCGCGACTTCATCATTCCCGATGGCGGTGAGATCGTGCGGGACTGGCTGCCGGTACGCGATTTTGCAGCGGGCCTGCTGCGCGCCGCGGAGGCCGCGCCTCCGCTATCGCGCATCGACTTGTCCGTGGGCGCCGAACGCCGCGATATCGACATCGCAGAATCCGTCTGCGCCCTGCTCGACGCGCGCACGCCCCGTCAGGCCGGGCGCTGGATGGATCTCGTGTCGTGCGAGGGACCGCCCGCCATCTCGTCCGGCCCGCTGCTCGACCAGATGGAGGCAGAACAGTCCATCCGGTGGGAGCCGCAGGGTTTCCATGCCGGGCTCGACCGCCTGCTCAGCTGGTCACTCGCCAGCCGCGCTGCGGTACAGGCGCGCACGCACCCCGTCGCCGCAGAATAGCACGTTCTCTCACGCCCCATTGACCCTCCTTCACCTTGCCACGGCGGGTGGCGGCGATACCTTGCCGCAAACAAAAGACGGCTCCGGGGAGGAGATTCAATGACCTGTTTCCGCGCGTTCGCGCTCGCGGCGCTTGTTGCCTGCGCCATATCCGCATGCGCGCCGCGCCCAGGCGAAGTTACAGCTGAGCACACATCGGCCGAGGCAGGCGAACACCCCGGCGAGGCGGTCTACCAGCAATGGTGCGCATCCTGTCACGACAGCGGCCAGCAGAGCGGCGCGCCGTCGCTTGCCGCCATCCGGCAGCTGAACCGGGCGACGGTAAAGTACGCACTCGAGCTCGGTTACATGAAGATCCAGGCGCAGGACGTACCCAAGGAAGAGCTCGCCCAGCTCATAAACTGGCTGCCGACCTCGGAGGGAAACAACGATGCGTGGACCAACGCCGCGCGCTGCCCGGTGAAGGCGCGCGAAGTGCGCCTCGACGGCGCGCCGCGGACCTCGACCACGTTCGGCGTTACCAACACGGCCAACCGCGCACAGACCGCGGCAGAGACCGGCCTCACACGCGAGCAGATGAAAACGCTGGAGGTTGCCTGGGTCGTTGCGTTCCCGCAGACGCCAACCATGCGCTCGCAGCCCGTGATCGTCGGCGATACCATCTTCATCGCTGCGACAGATGCGGGGCGGCTCTATGCACTCGATACCAATACCGGATGCGTGAAGTGGCGCTACATCTCCGAAATGACGCTGCGCTCCTCCCTCACCTTCGCCGATGCGACGGACAAGTCGCCCGCCGCGATCATCATGGGCGACGCTGCAGGCTTCGTGCACGCGGTCGACGCCAGGACCGGCCGCAGGCTATGGGTCTCCAACGCGCAGCTCAGCGAATACAACCGCATCACCGGCGCGCCTGTCGTCCATGACGGCAAGGTGATCACGCCGGTGTCGGCGATCGAAGTGAACTATGCTGGCTCGGACGATTACGAATGCTGCAAGGGACAGGGCGCCGTGATCGCGTTCGACCTGGCTACGGGCGACAAGCTCTGGACCGGCACGACCATGGAGCCTGCGCAGCCGACGCGCCTCTCGCGCACCGGGACGCAGCAATGGGGGCCGTCTGGCGCCATCATCTGGTCGACGCCCGTGATCGACGCGAAGCGGAATGTTGCCTACGCAGGAACGGGCGAAAATGTCTCGTGGCCTGCGACAGACACGTCGGACGCCATCATCGCGTATGATCTCGACACCGGCGCCAGGAAGTGGGTCTTCCAGGCGACGAAGGCCGACATCTGGAATTACGCCTGCGGCCGCCGCGGAGCCAACTGCGACTGGCCCGGCGAATATCACAGCCCAGACCACGACTTTGGCGCCACCGCCATGCTGCTCGAACGCAAGGACGGATCGGAGTTGGTTGTTGCAGGCCAGAAGTCGGGCGTCGTCTGGGCCCTCAATCCAGATGACGGTCAGCTGGTCTGGTCGAACAAGGTAGGCCGCGGCTCGGCCAATGGCGGCGCGCACTGGGGACTCGCCTTCGATGGCGAGCTCATCTTCGCGCCGATGAATGATCCCAACCGTCCGCCGACGCCAGGCGAGAACCCGAACTTCGGTCCCGGCCTCCACGCGCTCGATGCAATGACCGGTGAGATCGCATGGTCCTACAAGCCGAACCAGCGCGATTGCGGCGCAGAGATGCCCGTGGCGAAGGCCTATAAGCCCGCGCCAGAGTGGCGCATCCAGCCTGTGTCTGCGCCCCAACTTCCGACACCGCGCGTGGCTGCAACGCCGCCGCGTCCCGCCACGCCAGCAGCTGCAGCGCCAACCGTGGCGAACGCCCCCGCCGCGCCGCCCGCGCGTCCCCCTGCGCCGTGCCGCCTCGGCATGTCGCCTGCCCCGCTGCTGGTCGACGGGGCCGTCGTCACCGGCACGACGCAGGGCATGCTGCGCATCTTCGATGGCAAGACCGGCGAGGTCCTTTTCGAGTATATGACCAACCGCGAATTCCCCGACACCGTGAACGGCGTTGAAGGCCATGGTGGCGGCCTCGATTCAGCGCCCTACATCGCAGGCGATGGCACGTTGTTCGTACAGTCCGGCTATGCACGCTTCGGCGAGCCGCCGGGCAATGTGCTGATCGCGTTCAGGCCGAAGACGAAATGAACGGGGTCGCAGCCGCCCGGATGATCAAAGCAGACATCCGGAATCATGCCTGAGCCCGCGGCTGCTTGACCCATGACTGACCCGTGAATGCCACAGCTCCGACAAGCGTCCCTGCGCCAAAGCCAGGCTGATCGGGCGAATGGACGGAGCGGGACTTATCGCCGCCCGCATAATCCAGCTGCAGTCTGGAAGCTCCAGGACCGCAACTGTTCGATCGGCTGGTGGAACAAGGATGGCAGCAGAAATCTCTTGACCTGCATCAATGAGGTAGCAGCCGGACGGCCTAGTGTCGCCAGGTATCAGCCATCAGACACAGGATCAGGTGCAGTGAAGGACATACTCTTCCACTTCGACAGCTATCCGGACCCGACGCCAGCCGCCGCGATCGATCAGGCTGTCAGGTTTGCTGCAACACTTGGGTCGGGGATCACCGCGCTTGCGGTGCAGGTCGACTTCAAGCCCCCTGGCAACTGGCTTGCAGAGCGTCTTGTCAATCTGAGCG
>JBMOGP010000162.1:0-6011 GCA_049318285.1 Hyphomonadaceae bacterium | reverse complement strand
CCAAACTGGTACTTCCCGTCGACGGCGAAAAAGGGCGAGACGTGAAACTCCTTGTCGGCGTTCTGCCGACCTTCTGAAGGCGCCTGCGCGCTCACATAGGCATGTGCCTCGCCAAACGTGTTGTGCACCTCGTAAATGACGCCGCGCAACGCGCCGTCGGGCGCAAAACCATACCAGACCGAGATCGGTGCAAAGCCATAGCCCAGCACACGCGGGAAGGTGAGCAGGCGTATCGCGCCGCCTCCAAGGTCGATGCCGGCCTCGGCGAAAAGCTGTTCAGCCCAGGCGCGCAGCGGCATGCCCTGGGTCCTTGGACCATAGTCTTTCTGCTTGAAGGCGATGACGTTCCCGCGCTCGACCGAGAAAAGCGTCGCCAGTCCATCAGCCTCGCCCAACCGGTCGATGTCGACTTCCAGCATGGCGATGCGATGCGTGAAGCTGCGACGGAATGGCCGCTGCCGCGTGTGCACCGTCTTGCCGAACCAGAGCTGGGCTGCCGGAAGCGTCATGGCGTTCGTGCGACTGCCGCCAGATGCGGCGCAGGTCGCACCGCTGCCTCATGCGACAAGGTATGCGTATGCTGCGTCGTAGCTTGCCATGGTACACTACCCCCGAGCGCGAACGCAGCTTCAAGCCCCGTCCGTAGCCCTGCCTCGTGAAAACCATCGCCAAGCCACGCGCCGGCGAAGAAGAGCCCGTCCTTACCCTGCAGCCGCTGGATCCCCCGGCGGCCAGCGGCCGAGGCTGTGTCATACATGGGATGCTCGAATTCGTAGACGCCGAATGTCTTGCTCGCGTCCGGTTGGCCCACCGGATTCAACGTGACGAAGACCGGGTGTGATTTCGGCAGCTTCTGCAGCCGGTTCATCCAGTAGGTCACACAGACACTGTCGTCTGCGCCCTTGGCGACGTTCCATGATGCCCAGGCCGTCCGGCGCCGCGGCATCATCGCGCCGTCATGATGGAGCACCGCCGTGTTCTTGGAGAAACGGATAGAGCCCAGGGCCATGCGCTGTTCTTCGCAGCCCTGATCCAGCATCCGCCTGGCCTCGTCGGCGTGGCAGGCGAAGATGACGGCGTCGAACATTTCGGGTTGGCGATTGCGCTCCGTTACCTGGACTTTGCCGCCCCCGATCGGGCGCACATTCTGGATGTCGGCTGACGGTCTGAGCGACCCCGCGAGGTCTGCGAGCAGGCGCTGAACATAAGACCGGCTGCCGCCCTTCACCGTCCGCCACATCGGGCGGATCGTGTGCATCAGGCGGTGATTGTCAAAGAATTGCAGGAAGCTGACGACCGGGTAATCCAGCATGAGCTTCTCGGGGGTCGACCAGATCGCGGCGCTCATGGGCAGGAGATAGGCGTCACGGAACAGCTGGGAATAGCCATGCATGTCCAGCCACGCGCCAAGGCTCATCTCCGGAACGGTGTCCTTCGCCAGTTCCGCGCGGGCCCGGCTGTTGAAGTCGAGGATCTCCCCGATCATGCCGCGGAACTTCTTGTCCAGCGCATTGCGCTTCCAGGCGAACAGCCCCAGCGGATCGGAGGACCACTCATAGCCGTCCGGGTCGGAGACTGCGAACGCCATGTCGGTCATCACCGTCGGCACGTCGAGATGGTTCAGCAGCGCCGTGAAGTTCGGATAGTTCGGCCGGTTGAAGCAGATGAAGCCGATGTCCACTGACATAGCCGCCCCCTGATGATCGATGTCGATCGTCCAGGCATGACCGCCAAAGCGCTTGGCGCTGTCATAGACAACGACGTCTGATGTCTCGCGCAGTGCCCACGCTGCCCCGAGGCCGGCCACGCCCCCACCGATAACCGCGGTACGCTTGCGCCGAGAGATCATGCAGCAGTCTCCTGACTGGAACCCTTGTAGGTTTCAAGAGCTCGCTTGCGTGCAAAGTCATGATCCACAATTGGTTGAGGATAGGTATCGCCGAGCTTCACCCCGGCAGACGCCAGCACGACGGCAGGCGCTTCCCAGGGGTGGTGGATCCACCTGGGCGGCAGCTTGGCGAGTTCAGGGACCCACTCGCGGACATAGGCGCCTTCAGGATCGAACTTCTCGCCCTGCAGGACCGGGTTGAACACCCGGAAATAGGGGGCGGCGTCGGCTCCGGTTCCGGCCGTCCACTGCCAGCCATTGGCGTTGTTGGCTTCGTCAGCGTCCACCAGCGTATCCCAGAACCACTCCTCGCCCTTGCGCCAGTGGACCAGCAGGTCCTTGGCAAAGAACGACGCGACGATCATGCGGACGCGGTTGTGCATCCAGCCCGTGGTCCACAATTGCCGCATGCCGGCATCGATGATCGGATATCCTGTCTGACCGCGTTTCCAGGCTTCAAGTTCGGCCTTGGTGCCGTTGCGCCATTCAACAGCCTCGAACTGCCGCCGCCAGCTCAGCCGCCCCATCTCCGGATCATGATAGAGCAGGTAGTGCGAGAAATCCCGCCAGGCGATCTCGGAGAGAAATTTCTGGACTTCACGCGGCGATGCTTCCCCGGACTCTTCGGCGTGGCGCGCCGCGCGCCACACCTGATGCGGGCTGATCTCGCCGAAATGCATATAGGGCGAAAGACGTGATGTGCTGTCCTGCGCGGGCATGTTGCGGCCGTCCGTGTAGCCGCTGACGGGGCCTGCGAGAAACTCACGCAGACGCATGCGCGCGCGGAGTTCCCCCGGCGTCCACATCGCGCTGAAACCGGTCGACCAGTCGGGCTTGCTCGGATGCAGGTCCCACGCAGCAATGTCATCGGACGCCAGCTTCGGTCCCGCCGCCAGCCTGCGCGGTTCGGGAGCTGGATCGGGAATCGTGATGCTGGCCTGCAGCGCCTTCCAGAACGGGGTGAAGACCTTGAAGTCGCCGCCCGATCCGGTCTTCAGCGCAAACGGCTCGACCAGGAGAGAGCCATTGAAGCTGTGCGCCTCGACGCCATCTTTCTTCAGTGCCGCTTTGATCCGCTCGTCGATCTTGCGAGCCGGGCCATAGCGACGGTTCCAGTAGGCCGCGCGAGCCCCGGTCCTTGCCACCAGTTCAGCAATGACAGTCTCGGCCTGCCCCTTGCTCAGGATCAGTTTTCCACCCTTGGCGGCGATCCGCTCACTCAGGCTCCTGAGCGACTTGTCCAGCCACCAGCGGCTCGCTCCGCCCAGCGGGCGCGATTCGCGGCTCGATTCATCCAGATTGTAGATCAGGACCAGCGGTCGTCCTGTCGCATGCGCTGCAGCGAGAGCGGGGTTGTCCGCCAGTCGCAGGTCGTCCCGAAACCAGTAGAGGACAGGGTTATCGGACAATTCTGCTCACGCGTCTGGATAGGCACGAGTTAACTACGCGCCGGTTAGGTAAACGGATCAACCAGCGGCCTTGGACGTTGCGTAGCCCTGCGTGCCTGCGTGGACAACGCCATCTGAGGACAGCACGGCGTCGGCTGCGTAGTCAGCGCCGTCGTCGAGACGAGCATAGAGCGGCGCAAAGTCCGTGTCGACCGTCGCGCGGAAGAGTTCGTCATACGAGCGAATGACGAAATAGGTCTGCTGGAAGTCGTCGATCCGATACCGCGTCCGCATGACGCGTTCGAGGCCAAAGCGGAGCCGGTTGGGTGAGGGGTCGTCGAGGGCGAAGATCGATTCGTCCTTCGATGAGGAGATGCCCGCGCCATAGATGCGAACGCCCTGCGGCGTCTCGATCAGCCCGAACTCGACAGTGTACCAGTACAGCGCCGCAAGATTCTTCAGACGGCCAAACTTAATCGCCCGCAGGCCGCCCTTGCCGTAGGCCTCCATGTAGTCGGCAAACACCGGATCGGTCAGCAGCGGCACATGACCGAACACGTCGTGGAAGGTATCCGGCTCCTGCAGGTAGTCGAGCTGCGCACGCGTGCGGATGAACTGGCCAGCGGGGAACCGGCGGTTAGCGAGGTGTTTGAAGAACACCTCGTCCGGGATGAGGCCGGGGACCGCGACTACCTCGAAGCCTGTGCGGGCCTTCAGCTCGACATTGATCTCGGCAAAGTTGGGAATGCCGCCGCGATTGAGGTTCAGCGTCTCGAGCCCCCGCAGCATTGCCGGGTCGGCGCGATCCTGCAGCAGGTCGCGCTGGCGACGATACAGAAAGTCCCACACGGCGTGTTCGTTGGCCGTGTAGCCCTTCCAGTTCTGGTCGATGACGAAGTCATCATCGCGCATCGTGATATGGCTACTGCCCATGGTCTGAATGTAGGCCGGTTCAGTCGGTTCGTCACGTCCCGCTAGACGTCCTCGAGCACGCGCGGAATGCGGAACACCACGTCTTCCTGCGCCGTCATTACTTCCTCCGCTGAAACCTCGAACCGCGCTCGGCACGCCGCAATCACGCCCTGCACCAGTGACTCCGGAGCGGATGCTCCCGCAGTCAGTCCCAGCGTCTTCACGCTGTCGAACCAGCGCCAGTCGATGTTATCCGCAGACGCGATCAGATAGGCTGCATGCGCGCCCGAACGCTCCGCCACTTCCTTGAGTCGCACCGAGTTGGAAGAGTTCGCAGCGCCGATGACCAGCACCACCTCCGCCTGTTGCGCGATAACTTTCACTGCGTCCTGACGATTAGTGGTCGCATAGCAGATGTCGTCCTTGCGCGGCTCCGACAGTTCCGGGAAGCGGCGACGCAGCGCCTCGACGATGTCACGCGTATCGTCCACGCTCAGGGTCGTCTGCGTGACGTAGGCGAGCTTGTTCGCGTTCGCCGGCGCAAAAGTCTCAGCATCCGCCACGGTCTCGATCAGCGTCATCGCCCCCGGTTCGATCTGTCCCATCGTGCCGACGACTTCTGGATGCCCCGCATGCCCGATCAGCAGGGTGTGCAATCCGTTGCGCGCGTGTCGCTGCGCTTCGGCATGCACTTTGGAGACGAGCGGGCAGGTCGCGTCCACATAGGTCATCTGCCGCCGCGCCGCCTCGGCGGGCACCACCTTCGGGACGCCATGCGCGGAGAACACGACCGGTCGGTCGTCCGGGCATTCCGTCAGCTCCTCGACGAACACCGCGCCCATGGCTTCGAGGCGCCTGACAACGTGGGCATTGTGCACGATCTCGTGCCGTACGAAGACCGGCGCCCCCCATTTAGCCAGCGACTGCTCCACGATCTGGATGGCCCGGTCGACGCCTGCGCAGAATCCACGCGGAGCAGCAAGCAGAATGGTGAGAGGTGGCTTGGTCATGCTTCCAGCAACGGGCAGTGAGGAGTGGGCAACAGACAATAGGCAGGCGCGATCGATCTGTCGCCCTCAGCTATTACGCCCGCCGCCCAAAAACGGCAAATCTTGGGCAGCTTCCCAGCGTTGCGCCCGCCCTCAGTTAGGCGCTATCACCGGTCGGAGTTCGAACCGTCCCGGCGCCAGGCCGACGACGGCCTGTGTCAGGGTGTCCCCGTGAAGCGTTCAGTTGCCGCCTGCCTG
The DNA here is from genome assembly GCA_049318285.1 of Hyphomonadaceae bacterium. GTDB lineage: Bacteria > Pseudomonadota > Alphaproteobacteria > Caulobacterales > Hyphomonadaceae > UBA7672. Next base: position 576 of record JBMOGP010000162.1, on the reverse strand, counting down.
GGTCTCTCCGCCATGCTGATGACCAGCTGCGCGGGCGTGGATCTGGACGATTCGCCCAACGTCGGCCCGTGCCCGGTGGCAGGAACGCTCTATGACGCCAGCCGTGTGGTCGACATTGACGGCCCCGAACGGCACGAGAATGTGGTGTTCACTGGCGAAATCCAGGGCCTGCGAGGGTTCTGCCGCTATGTCGGCACCAATCCCATCACCATGGAAATCGAGATCGATTTCGCGTTCGGCAAGGGTCCGAAGGCTACTGCCTCCTCCCACACCTATCCCGTCTTCGTCACGGTCACCCGCCGCGACCGCAGTGTGTTGGCCAAGGAACGCTTTGACATCCAGGTGGCCTGGCCCTCCGGCAAGGACATCGTCCGCCACACGGAAACCGTGCCGGGCATCGTTATACCTCGCGCCAATGAAACCATTTCGGGCTCGAACTTCGAGGTCCTGGTCGGCTTTGATCTGACGCCGGAGCAGCTGGCCTATAACCGAAGCGGCACCAGGTTCACGATCAACGTTGCGAAACCCGCCGCCGGCCAGTAGTCCGGCGGGGCCCAGACCAGCCCCTCTCCGGAC
>JBMOGP010000161.1:0-6013 GCA_049318285.1 Hyphomonadaceae bacterium | reverse complement strand
GCGATCAGCCAGGACTGGACGATCTCGAGCAAGGACGAGCATGCGATGCATGCCGCCCACGATGCCGAGTCCGGAGCGCATCAGGGGCAGGGCGGAGTGTCGATCGAAACGATTATCGCGAACGCCCGCGCGCTGAATCTTGCGTCCCCCGTCATCGTGACGCCGCCGACAGCGCGCGATCCGGTGTGGTGGGTGAAATCCAACGCGCAGAACCGTCCCGCCCGCGAGGATGTGGCGCTCGCCACCGACACGGGGGCGGAGATGCGCCGCGACACGTTTGGCGAAAAACACATCATCGACCAGATCGTTGGCGTCGGCATCGCCGCACACGAAGGCCAGTTGTTTGCGCCCCTGAACCAGGTGCTCGGCGTGCTAACCGCGTTGGGGCTGATTACCCTATGTGTCAGCGCCTTCGTGATGTGGCGCAGGCGGGCGCCTGAAGGCGTGCTGGGCGCGCCGCCGCCGATACCTGAGGCGCGGATCGGCTGGGGGCTGGCCGCGCTGATCGTCATGTGCGGCCTGCTTCTACCGGTGCTTGGAATCAGCCTGCTGCTGATCGGCGTGGTCGAGTGGGGGGTGCTGCGGCGTTGGCCTTCAGCCCGGCGTTGGCTGGGGATGGCGCCGACCTGAGTGGCCGGAAACCATGCAGTTTCGCGTTTACGTGATCGCGACATCCTTGTGCCACTCTCAGGCGTAGAAGGGGGGACGAGCGGTTGCGTCACGTCGCTTTATCGAATATCGATAGTGCGGGTGTCAGGACCCCTCGCAGTTTGAATTGGCTTCCAAAGAGGGATCCGCGATGAGCCTTGCGCTCTCGACACTCTTGTATGAGTGGCGCCGCTACCTTGCGGCGATTATAGCACTCGCGCTTGCCGGTGTGCTGATGCTGGCGCTGGGCGCCATGTTCGTCGGCATCATGCAGTCCTTCACCGTGACCATCGACAAGTCGCGTGCGGAGCTCATCATCATGCCGCCGAAGGCAATGGCCAGTGGCGGGCCCGGCGGCGGGGCAGGTCCTTTACCCAAGCGCGTTGTCCCGCTGGTCTATCGCCATCCGGCCGTGGTCGAGGTGCAGGATCTGCCCGACGATTTCGGCCGGTTCATCGGCCCGGGACAGGCATCGCCCTCGCTGGTCAACATCATGATCATCGACACCTCGCCCAATGGCGTGACGCTGCCGCAGGATTTCACTGACGAGATGCGGCGCGCGATCGAGGCGCCCTATGCGGTTGGCATCGACGTGTCGGCGCAGAAGCAGCTCGGCGTGAAGCTGGGCGACCAGGCTGTGCTGAACGGCAGGACCGTCCGCGTCGCGCTGATCATGAACGGCTATGCCAACAGCCAGCTCGCCAGCATTGTGATGTCGCGTCAGACCCAGCGCCTGATGGGGCGCGCCAATGACGAGCAGCTCGGCCTGCTCATGGTCCGGGTCAAGAACGACGGAACGATGAAGGATATCGAGCGCGTGCGGAATGAGCTCAACGCGATGTCAGACGGCCTTTACCGCGCATGGACCAAGCCTGAGCTGACCGCCTCGACGACCCGGCAGATGATGTCACAAGGCTTCATCGTCATCCTGTTGTCCTTCATGAGTTCCATCGGCTTTATCATAGGTGTGGTCATCACCTGGCAGACCCTGCGCGGCGCGATCCTCGCCAACATCAAGGAGTTTGCCAGCCTGCGCGCGCTTGGCGTGTCCATCGGGCAGCTGCGCGGCGTGGTCATGGAGCTCTCGCTCTGGGTCGGCATTCTTGGAATCGCGGCTGCCGCCCTGCTTATGGTCGGCATCGCCATGCTGGCGAAGATGGCCAACCTGCCGATGGGCTTCGATCCCGGCTCGGTGCTTCAGACCGGCGTTCTGCTCCTCGCGATCGCCATCGGCTCCGGCGCGCTCACTCTTGGAGCCCTCAAGAAGGGCGAACCGGCGGACCTGCTCAAATGATCAACGCACTCCGCAAGAAACCGATCGAGAGCGAGGAAGCAACCAGCTCCGCGGCCGCCCCGCGACCCGAAGAGGTCGACAAACGCTGGGCGATAGAGGCGCGCGGCCTGCGCAAGAGCTTCAAGGCCGGTCATGTCATGGTTGACGTCCTGAAGGGCATCGACCTGCTGATCGAGCCGGGCGAGATCGTGCTGGTCATGGGGCCGTCGGGCTCGGGCAAGTCGACACTTCTGGCAGCTGTATCCGGGCTGATGAAGCCCGATCAGGGCAGCGTCGTCGCGCTCGACACGAATATCTGGAAGATGTCGCGCCAGAAGATCGACAAGTTCCGCCTGGCGAATTGCGGCTTTATCTTCCAGGGCTTCAACCTGTTTCCGGCGCTGACTGCGAGCCAGCAGGTCCAGATCGTACTGAAGTTCATGAAGATCAAGCCACGCGATCGCAAGGCGGCGGCGGAAGCGACGCTGCGTGACGTTGGTCTTGGCCATCGCCTCGGCAACCGGCCGGACCGGATGTCGGGCGGTGAGAAGCAGCGTGTTGCGATCGCCCGTGCGCTCGCCAAGAAGCCTAAGCTGATCTTCGCTGACGAGCCTACGTCGGCGCTCGACGGCGAGAACGGCAACATCGTCATGACGCTCCTTCGCAAGTGCGCCAAGGAACAGGGCGCAACCGTGCTGTGCGTCACGCACGATGCGCGCCTCGCCGCATTTGCCGATCGCATCATCACCATCGAGGACGGCCTGATCACGTCGACGAACGCTGATCCAGCCAGCTTTGCGCACCATCACTGAGAACGGAAAGCCGTAATGACACGCCTCCCTGTCCTGATTCTCGTCGCCACAAGCGCCCTTGCGCTGGCTGCCTGCGGCGGCCCGCCACCAGAAGGTGACGCGGCCACCACTGCTGCCGCCAAGGTCGATCCGGCGTCGATCAACACGCCCTACACCGCGATCTCCGCTGGCAAGGTGGACATCGAAGGCGGCCTCGTAGATGTCGCGGCGCGCGCGCCCGGGATCGTACGCGAAGTGCTGGTGCAGGAAGGCGACAAGGTAGTGGCGGGCCAGGTGCTTGCGCTTCAGGAAGATGATGACGCCCGCCTGTCGCGCAATCGCGTTGCGGCGCAGCTCCAGCAGGCAGAAGCTCAGCTGCCCATTCTGGAGGTTCAGTTTGACGCCGCCAAACGCGAGGAGGCGCGCTTGCTGCGCCTCACCGCTGAGGAGGCCGCGTCGACCCAGGCCTATGAGCAGGCGCAGGATCGCACCAAGCAGCTCCAGGCGCAGCTGCAGGCGCAGAGATCGTCGATCTCCCTCGTGAGGGCCCAGCTTGCGGAAGCGAACTTCCAGGTTGAGCTCCACACGATCCGCGCACCCGCCGACGGTACGATCGTGCGCCGCTACGCCAACCCGGGTTCGGGCGCCTCGACATTCTCCGTGACCGCCATGTTTCAGCTGCAGCCGGCCGCGCTCCGCATCGTACGCGCCGAAGTGGAGGAGCGGTCGATCAATGCGGTGAAGATCGGCCAGAAGGTCGAGATCGTTCCGGAATCCGACCAGCAGGCGAAGTATCCCGGCGAGGTGATCCGCATCGCCGCCGTCATGGGCGCACGCAAGCTGCGTTCTGACGATCCCAGTGAACGGGCCGATGAGCGGGTGGTCGAGGTTGTGGTGAACGCGGAAGCCGCGCCCGTGCTGGTGGGCCAGCGCGTTCTGGTGAAGTTCCTCAAGGACGGCGGCGAAGCTGCGCCCGTCGCCGCAACGCCGGCGGCAGCCGCAGCGACGGTCGCCGGTAACTGACAGTCGGTGCATTGCCCTGCCCGCGGCATGAAATACATTGCTTATGAGAATGGTTCTCAATAGAACCATTTCATGGATACCGCGTCGGTTTCAGTCGGGATGCACACTCTGGCGATGGGCCGGCCAGCCCGCGTGACAGGCTTTGGCCTGGGCGATGAAAGCCTGGTCGCCAAGCTGCGCGAAATAGGCTTTGCCGAGGGAGACGAGGTCGAACTGCTGGCCCGGGGTTGGCTGGGCGGGGGGCCGCTTTCTTTTCGTTTGAACCGCACCGTGATCGCGCTCCGCAAGGGTGAGGCGGCCATGGTCATGGTGGAGCCTGAAGCTTGAGCGCGGTCTCCTTGCGGCTCGCGCTGGTCGGTGCGCCCAACAGCGGAAAGACCACACTCTTCAACGGACTGACCGGCGGCCTCGCCAGGACAGCCAATTATGCAGGCACCACGGTCGAGACGCGCACCGGCACGTTCGAGACGCCGGGCGGGGCGAATGTCACGCTGGTCGACCTGCCCGGAATCTACGGTCTCGAAGCGCGGTCTATGGACGAGCGCGTCGCTGTTGAGTCGATCCAGGGCAAGCGCGGCGAGCCAGCGCCGGATGCGCTGATCCTCGTGGCCGACGCGGCGAACCTGCGGACCCACCTGCACACCGTCCTGCAGATGAAGTCGCTGGGCCTGCCGGTGATCGTGGCGTTGAACATGATCGATCTTGCCGAGCGTGACGGCGTGAAGATTGACGTGCCGAAGCTGCAGGCTCTTCTGGGTGTTCCGGTGGTTCGCACGCGGGCGACACGGAAGGCGGGGCGCGAGGAACTGATCGCTCGGATCGACGATACGCTGCGGACGATGGCGCCAGTTACCAGTGTCGCCGAGCCGGCGCACGACCTTCGCGCGCTGCAGCGGGAAGCACGGCGGATCGCCAGCGAGACGATGGTCGAGCCGGCCATGAACAAGCTGACGCGGCAGGCGGACGCCGTGCTGCTGCACCCGGTGTCTGGGTTGCTGGTTCTCGGAACGGTTCTGTTCGTGATGTTCCAGTCGGTGTTCGCCTGGGCGACGCCAGCGATGGATGCGATCGAGGCGGGCTTTGGCGCGCTGGGCGAGGCTGCGGGCACAGGGATCGAGAGCCCCATGCTGCGAAGCCTTGTGGTGGACGGGATGATTGCGGGCGTTGGCTCCGTGGTGGTCTTCCTTCCGCAGATCGTGATCCTGTTTGCATTCATCCTGTTTCTCGAGGCCTCGGGTTACATGGCGCGCGCGGCTTTCCTGATGGATGAGCTGATGCTGCGCGTCGGGCTGAACGGGCGGGCGTTCATTCCGCTGCTCTCGAGCTTCGCCTGCGCCATTCCCGGCATCATGGCGGCGCGGACGATCGAGAACGAGCGGGACCGGCTGACGACGATCATGGTCGCGCCGCTGATGACGTGTTCGGCACGGCTTCCGGTTTATGCGCTGCTGATCGGCGCGTTCATTCCCGCAAGCCAGGTGGGCATTTTCAACCTGCAGGGGCTGGTATTGTTCACGCTCTACATTCTTGGCGTGGTCAGTGCGGTTCTGGTGGCTTTCATCCTCAAGCGCACGGCGACGAAAGGCTCGACGCAGCCGCTGGTGATGGAGCTGCCGACCTACAAGCTGCCGGTGTGGCGCGACTATTTCTTCGGCATCGTCCAGAAGGCGTTGGCGTTCCTTAAGCGGGCGGGCACGATCATCTTTGTGGTGTCGGTGACGCTGTGGTTCCTCGTGACGTTCCCGCAGGCGAATGGCGAGGCGCCGGAACTGGCCAACAGTTTTGCCGGCATGATCGGCTCGGTGCTCTATCCGATCTTCCAGCCGGTGGGCTTCAACCTCGCCATGGTGATCGCGCTGGTGCCAGGTCTTGCGGCGCGGGAAGTCGCGGTCGGCGGCCTTGCGACGATCTACGCTGTGCAGGGCGGCGAAGAGAATGTCGAAGGGCTGGCGCAGCTGCTCCAGAACGACTGGACGCTGCCGATGGCGCTCGCGTTTCTCGCCTGGTACGTCTACGCGCCGCAATGCCTGGCGACGTTGGCGACGGTAAGGCGCGAGACCAATTCTTGGAAGTGGACGGGCTTCATGTTCGTCTACCTGTTCAGCCTGGCCTATCTCGCATCGCTGGTCACTTTCTGGGGCGCGACGGCGCTGGGGCTGTAGTCCGGAATTCGCGTTGAACTGTCGGCGGCGCGATGGCTTCTTCTTCCTCGGGACGGGGAAGCGAAGGGGTGCGTCATGCCGAAGTTCAAGACGACCATCATGCAGGCGGAGGACAT
>JBMOGP010000160.1:0-6032 GCA_049318285.1 Hyphomonadaceae bacterium | reverse complement strand
GGTCAGGGAATTTCACAAAGCCGTTGCGGCAGCGCGGCACACTTTGCGACAGGCCGGCAGTAGTCTATGCTCATGCGCAAGGGAGACTGCCATACTCACCTGGATGAAACGCGCAGGAGCACAGTTGGGAGCCATAGCGCTCCTTGCTATCCTCGTGCGCGCGCTCGTCCCGGCGGGCTATATGCTGGCCGAAGCGGACACGCCAGATGGGCGTTATCTCGTCGTCCAGATGTGCGACGGGCATGACGCCACGCAGGTCATCGATCTTGATTCCGGAAATCTGGTGGACGCCTCCGAGCTCCCGGGACAGACAGAAGGCAAGACAACCAGCTCGCCTTGTGTCTTCGCCGGTACCGCGCCGATGGGCTCTCCGCCTGCTGTCGTCCAGCCGGTCGTATTTCAGCGCATATTCGCGGCCGACTTCCTCGCCGCGCTCGCAGTCGCGCCGGGGCGAGGCATCGCAGCTCCGCCGCCACCGTCGACCGGACCCCCGTCCCTGATCTGAGCCGCTCGCGACAGGCCCCGCCTGTCATTTCGCACGCGCCCAAGAGGCGCGGGCAGCGCCACATCAGGACATTCATCATATGATCTCGAAGATACCAGGGCGGACCGCGTCCGCCGCCATCCTAGCGCTGTCGCTGGGGGCGTGCGCAACATCTGCGGGCCCCATCGGCGGAGACAAGCCGATCACTATCAGCTTCGATGCTCGCGTCGGCGACAAGCCTGCCCGCTGCGGCGAGACCTATGCGGGTGTTGGGACTTCCAAGGCGGCGATCTTCCTGCAGGATTTTCGCATCTATGTGAGCAATGTGCGGCTTGTCACGGCCGACGGCGCGGAAGTGCCGTTCGCGCTGATGCCGGACAATCAGTGGCAGAACGACAAGGTTGCGCTGCTCGACTTCGAGAACGCCACCGGCAATTGCAACGGCAATGCAGCGACGAACAGCGTCCTTCGCGGCACAGCGCCGGCAGGAGCCTATACAGGCGTGGCGTTCGAGATCGGCGTGCCTTACGAGCTCAACCACAAGGATCCGACACTTGCGTCGGCGCCACTGAACTATAGCGGCCTCACCTGGCCGTGGCGGATCGGCTACAAGTTCACGACCATCGATCTCGATACCGCGAACAAGCCAGCGACAGCCGCCCAATCGCCCGCGATGCAGGGCATGGGCGGCATGTCTGCAAGCGGATTCTCGATCCATCTGGGGTCCACGGAGTGCGGCGCCGGCTCGCCGACGACGCCACCGACCGCGCCATGCACCAATCCCAACCGGCCGACCTATCGGCTCGAAGGTTTTGACCTGACCAGGGAGAAAGTGGTGCTCGACCTTGCAGCGCTTCTGGCGGGCACAGACGTCACGGTCAACGCCCCGGGGTCTGCATCTGGGTGCATGGCGTTTGTGGCTGACGATGACTGCATCGCAATCATGGAGCGCTTTGGCCTGGCCTTCCGCGGCAAGGTGTCCTCGGGCCAGACATTCGTGAAAGGCGGTTGACGTGATCCGGCGAGGCCTGACGATCCTGTTCAATGCCGTGTTGCTGGCCGCATGCGCTTCGGCCAGCGACGAGACTGGTTCGTTGGGGTCTTCGCCGGCCGCGGAGACAGCCCCTTCCCCGCTCGTCTCCGATCTCGTCCCGGTTGCCTTTGACCTGGGACTTCCCGACTGGATGCCGCTCCCGCTCGAGCCTGCCTCGAACCGGCTCAACGCCGCGAAGGCCGAGTTGGGGCGGCGCCTTTTTTACGATGTGAGGCTGTCTGCCGATAAGAGCAAATCTTGCGCGTCCTGCCACAGGCAGGAGCTGGCCTTCACGGACGGCCTGCCCGTCTCGCCTGGCGTCACCGGGCAACTGACCCCGCGCAATTCGATGTCGCTTGCCAATGTCGCCTATGCGCCTGTGCTCACCTGGGCCAATCCGCTGCTGCACTCGCTGGAACAGCAGGCTCTGGTGCCGTTGCTCGGACAGGAGCCCGTCGAGATGGGCATGGCGAATCTGGACGCCGAGCTAATCGATCGGCTCAAGGCCGAGCCGATCTATCGGGAGCTTTTTCCGAAGGCTTTCCCCGACCGGGCCGGCGAGATCAGCCTTGCAACGGTCGTGCGGGCGCTGTCAGCCTTCCAGCGCACGATCATTTCGGCAAACTCGCCATACGATCGCTATCGCTATGAAGGCGACATCGACGGGATGCCAGAGGCAGCCATTCGTGGCGAGGCGCTGTTCTTCTCGGAGAAGTTCGAGTGCCATCACTGTCACAACAACATCAACATGAGCGACAACATCATTCATGCGCGCGCGCCGCATCCGGAAATCGCTTTCAACAATACCGGCCTCTACAACATCGACGGCAAGGGCGCTTACCCTGCAAAAAACACGGGCATCGCGGAGCTTACCGGCCGGCCGGAGGACATGGGTCGCTTCAAGGCGCCGAGCCTGCGTAATGTGACGATCACGGCGCCCTACATGCATGATGGCTCGATCGCGACCCTGGATGGCGTACTGGATCATTACGCAGCCGGCGGCCGCACGATCAAGGATGGGCCTCACGCTGGAGTCGGCCGGGACAATCCGCTCAAGAGCTCGTTCGTTCCCGGCTTCGAGATGACACCGGAGGAGCGCGCCGACCTGATCGCGTTCCTGCGTTCCTTCACTGACGAGACATTCCTGAAGAACCCGAAATACTCAGACCCCTGGAAGAAGGAGCCCTAAAATGGCGAGCTATCTCCGCGCACTGGCGATCGGCGCAGCGCTAATCCTTTCGGCAGCGCCTGCTCTTGCTCATTCGACGGTGAAGAGCACCATTCCGGCAAGCGGATCGGTCGTGAACCGGTCGCCGGAAAGCGTATTCATCAACTTCAACGAGCCTGCACGTATGACTTCCGTCGTCGTGGCGGGAACGGGTGGCGAAGAGCGAAAGCTTGAATTCACGCCGCCTTCGGGCAGCACGACCACTTTCAGGATACCCGAGCCCAAGCTGGGGGCGGGCCGGAACGAGATCAAATGGAAGGCTCTGTCGAAAGACGGCCATCCCATATCGGGGTCAATCATCATCGTGATGAAGGCAGGCCCAACCTCTTCCGGCGATGCGCCCGCGACGGATGAGGAGCACACGCCACACTAATGCTTGAACTGCTCGCCGCCATAGCAAAGCTTGCGCTGTACGCCGGATCCTTCGCCGGCGCCGGCGTTGCTTTCGCGTGTGTTAGCCTCGGCGGGCGGCTTGGCCAGACTTCAGCGGCCACGCCAAGGCTCATCGCAATGGCGGCTGCGATCATGTTGGCCGCCGCGATTGCCGGCGCCGCGATCCTGATCGCGCGTCTCGGCGGCCAGGTCGACAGCGCGACGCTGTCGGCGATCTGGGACACACCGGCTGGCCCCGCGATCGCCCTTCAGCTTGGCGGCGCGATGCTTCTTCTTCTCTCGAGCGGCGCAAAGGGATTCATGCGAGTCCTGCAGCTCGGGGGCGGCTTTCTCGCGCTGGCCTGCTTTGGCGTCAACGGGCATTCGGCCTCCATTGACGTGACGACGGGCGCGATCGCGTTTCTGCACGTTTGCGCGGCCAGCTGGTGGCTGGGATCGCTGCTTCTGCTCCGCGAGGCGGGACGGATGATGCCGGCGCCCGAGCTGGCGCTGCTTGTCCGCCGGTTCAGCATGTTTGCGATCGTGATCGTCGGAGGCCTTGTCGCGGGTGGGGTCGCCTTGACCGTAGCTCTGATCGACTTCAGCCGCCCGGAATGGCTGACCTCATACGCGCAGGCGCTGGCGATGAAGATCGTGCTCGCCGCATCGGTGCTGAGTATCGCAGCCTGGAACAAGCTGCGGATCACGCCGCGGATCGCCGCGGCGGATGGAGTGGGCGTGCGACAGCTCAGTCAGAGCATCGGCGTCGAGCTTGGCCTCTTCGCAGGCGTGTTCGCCGCCACGGCCTGGCTAACCACATTCAACTCGCCCCACGCATGAAGCGAGCGAGCGGCATAACCTCGAAACCCAGCGCCCCGCGCAGTGCAGGCTTCGCTGTGCGGCAGCTCGCCTGTCTTGTGATGCTTCTCGCGATCCTGGTGCGGGCGGCAGTGCCCGCTGGCTTCATGCCCGTCTTCGACGGCGACCAGCGCGTCATGACAGTCGCGATGTGCTCTGGGCATGCAGACCAGACCATCCAGATCGATCTTGATGCACCGGGGCAGGAAGAACAAACGACCGAGTGCCCGTTTGCAAGCCTGGCATCGCCAGCGATGCTCAGGCAGGTCGCGAGCGCACCGGTCACGCTTGTCTGGTCGCATCCGATGCGCTTCGTCGACGCACCAGAAGACAGGCTCACCGCCGCCCACTGGCCGCCGGGCAGTCCGCCCACCGGACCACCGACCACCGTCTGAGACCGCAGCGCGGGGCGTTTGGCCCTCGACTTCAACGCGCACCCAAGGTGCGCTCTCTCAGGCGACAATCATGACAATTTCAACCTATGGCCGGTCGGTCACCGCGATAGCGATCCTGTTTCTCATCGTACTTTTCTCCGTAACGCGCGCCCACGCCGACACAGTCTGGGCAGGCGATATCTCCATCTCGAACGTCAACGGCAAGCCAACAGCAACCGGCGCAGACATCGCGCACGTATCGCTCGTCATGTCGCACACGGGCGTCGAGCCGGATGTGCTGATCGCAGTCGATGTCGATCCGGCAATAGCAAATGCCGCTGGATTCGACGCGCTCCCCCTCCGGGTCTATCGCGGCGCCGGCCTCCGGCGCTCGCAACCGATTTTTCTCGCCCCGGGACAAACGCGCATCATGAGTCTGGATGACGTCCATCTCGTCATCTACGGCATTCAGGGGCCGTTTGAACGCGGCATGCAGATACCTGTTCGCCTGACCTTCGAGAAGGCAGGCGCCGTAGACGTCATGGTCAGTATCGGCGGCCAGACCTTTGAGACCGTTTCAACGGAGCAGGTCTCAGGGCCCCGGCTGATCAAAGTTCGGCAACTGATCGAGCCCGTGCGCCTGAGAATAGCCGAACCTGAAACCGGGTCAGCGTTCCGCTGCTCCGATGGGAGCAAGCTGGTCCTCTCGTTTGTCGAGCAGGCAAGCAGCGTCTCGGCGCAGATCTGGCTCCGTGGCGAGCTGTACACGCTTCCGCATCAACCGCCCGAACCTGGTCCTGTCCGGATCACATGGAGTGATGGCGCTCACTCGCTGACCTGGCGCCCCGGTGTCCAGCTCATGTGGATGAACGGTCCAACGCACCTGATGTGCGGCCGCGGCGGCCACAAACACTGAACCCAACCAACTCAACTCATTTCAGAGATTGCATTTCAACATGTCACTCAAGTTCTTGTCCCAGCCTGATTTCACTTCGATCAAATCCGTCACCAGAACAGTCAGCGGCGTCGCCCTGTGCTGGGCATTCACACAGCCAGCGCTGGCCCAGGAGCCGCAAGAAAGCTGGGCCCGGGACGTGGTTGTCGTAACAGGCCAGGCGGAGAGCGTTTCCGCGCCGACAGCCGCCACCACGACCCGCACGCCGACGCCGATCGAAGAGATACCGCAATCAGTCCAGGTGCTCACCCGCACGTTGCTCGAAGAGCAGGAACTTCAGACAGTCTCGGACGCCCTGACGAACATTTCCGGCGTCGTGCCGTCGAAGACGAGCGAGATCGTGCTTCAGTCGCCGGTCATCCGCGGCTTCAACACCGACTACCTCGTCGACGGCTTGCCTGCCTACGGCCTGCCAAGCGGCGTGGTCGATCCCGGTTCGCTCGTCAACGTCGAGCGCCTGGAGGTCGCCAAGGGGCCAACAAGCACGCTCTATGGCGGCGGCCGAGGGGCGCCTCTGTCCGGCCTGATCAACTTCGTGTCGAAGTCGCCAGAAGCCGGGCAACGCGCCGATTTCTCCGTGCGCGCGGGCAGTTTCAACACGCTCGGCGGCACGGTTGACCTCAATCTTCCCGCCGGTGAATCGCTGCGCTTCCGGATTACCGGCGCCTATGAGCAGGCGGACAGCTTCATCGATGTGATCAATAGCGAGCGGTACTCCGTCTATCCGA
>JBMOGP010000159.1:0-6039 GCA_049318285.1 Hyphomonadaceae bacterium | reverse complement strand
GCCGATCTCGAGGCCGCCATGAACGCGCTGGACACGTTTGGTCTGGACGTCCGCACCACCTTCCACGAAATCTCCGAAGCCTCTGAAACCCCCAAGCCGAAGAACTTCTTCATCCGCCGCGTGGCGTGATCTTCGGATCATGTTGACCGACCAGCCTGAGCCGTGAAACCTAAAGAACAACGGGTGGGCAAATGGCGAACTTGCCAGTCTTCGTGTCAGTGCCGAGCAAGTTGAACCGCCAGCAGCAGGCCGTTCACCGGGCCATAGAAACAGAGCTGCAAATCCTCCATTTCGAGCCAAGGACCGTAGGCCGCAGCGATCATGCGCTGCAGTCCCCGCTTGGCGAAGTTTATCAACTCGCGCGACGATGTTGCGGTGGGTTGATCCTGGGCTTCCGCCAGGCAAGCACGAAGAGCGCGACGCTCTGGGCGGGTACCAAGGTGGAGCAGGCGAATGTGCCGGCTTACTGGCCTTCTGCCTGGAACCAGCTGGAAGCAGGCGTGCTCTACACGCTCGGCATGCCGATTCTGGTATTCGCCGAAGACGGGGTAAATGGCGGCATCTTCGATCCGGGCGTCGCGAACATCTTCATTCACCAGTTCTCATGCGAGAAGTTTGATGCGCAGGAGCGCGCGCGCCTCGGCCTGCTGCTGCAGGAGTGGGCGCGACATGCTCGGAACTTCTATACGGACGACCCCTCGCCCCAATGGCGTCGTTAGGTATCGGAAGCTATTTCAGGAGGACGTCGCCGGTGGCGACACGCTTGTCAAAAGCGTTGCGCAGCGGGATATACTGACGCGTGCTGTAGGCCAGCATGTGAACCCTGGTAAGGGTCGGCGGCTTACTGCGATCATGGATGGCTGCGGCGCCACGGATCATGCCGTCGACCAGGAGGTCCGCTGCCTGCTCGACTTTGCCGCCGCCCATGCCTGTCCCCAGCATGGGCATGATCATTGAGGTGAGCCGCGGCCGAAACAGGATCTTGCGGAGCAGGCTGCGATTATAGCGTTCGGCGGCGCGGATCACGTCGCGGACATAGTCTCCCGGATCGGGGCCTGCCTGCGCGCCGCGAAGCGGCCGGGCCGAGACAGAGACGACGTGGAGTATGCGCTTCACGCCGTGCGTCTGCTTCAGACGGCCCGACTTGGTGAAGCGGACCGAGCCGAGCGGGATCGGCTTCACCCGCCCATAAGCGCGGGGACGCAGCGCCCTCTGGACGGGATCGTTGAGCGGAGCGCCCGCCGGGTCATGCTTGGCGCTCAGATAGCGGATATTGGCTGAAATGGTGGCATCAACTGCGCGCGCCATCAGCAACCAGTTATTCTCCGAATTGACCCAAGTGTCCGTATCTGTGATCGCGGCGATGTCTCCGGTGCGGATGCCGATGGTGAGGCCGGAGCCGGCGATCGCTGTGTAGTCGACCTGCGCGACAGCGGTTGTCGGGTTCTCGATCTGCCGGGCTGTCGTGGCGGCCGCAAAGCGGTTGAAAGTTTCCATCGCCAGCGCGGGGTTCACCGGAGCGGCAATTGCGGCGAGCGTCTTCAGCTGTTCAGGGTTGGCGGCGCCTGCTGTGTTGGTGAGTTGGGTGATCGCATTGCCGGCATCGCCGTTGGCCATGGCCTCCAGCGCTGCAATCTCTCCCGGTCGTGGCGCCACCGCCATGGTCTGGACAGTTTCGACGAATGCGTCGTGCGCTTCCTGCGATGGAGCGGCGCCCTTGACTGAAATCTGTGCAAACAGCCATTCGGCAGTCTGTCGATCAATGCGGCCGCTTACGACATTCGCGAGAACGGCGTCACGGGTAAGGTCCGCGGCGGGGGGCGGCGTCGGCGTCGCGGCAACTGCTGGATCTGCGGACTTCGCGGATGATGGCGGCGACTTTGTCGGCAGCGGGAGCCGCTTCCAAGTGCTCTCCGCCCAGGCAATGAGGCGCTGCGCAATACCGACCAGAACAACGATGAGCAGAACAATCGCAAAGATTGCGGCTGCGGGATCGCGCCAGCTTTCCGGCAGCATATCAAGTATCGGCTTGATCAGGTCCAGGACCTGTTGGATCAGCAGCTTGATCGGATCCAGCATCGTCCCCGCCCCTACGTCATCATTTCACGGGCGCAGCACCACAGCCCGGCAATGATAAGTTTTGCGTCCTGAAAACCGCCTGTCTTGCAGCGTTCCATGAATTCTCCCATCGGCAATTCGATGCGGCGGATATCCTCCTGAATCTCGGCAAGGCCCGACGCTGCCGGCGCGATCAAGTCACGCGCATGGACGGGTGCATAGAACAGGAAGACGCGTTCGGACGAGCCACCGGGCGAAGCGTAGAAGGATGAGATCAGCCTGAGCTCTCCAGCCCGGTAGCCCACCTCCTCCAGCATCTCGCGTCGAATGCACTCCTCGGGAGTTTCACCTCCATCAGCCCCGTCCATTATGGAGCCAGCCACTGTCTCGACCAGCCAGCCCGGGCCCTTGGCATAAGTGGGGAGGCGGAACTGTTCCGTAAGGATGACAACATCGCGGTCGACAACATGGATCAGGGCAGCCGCGCTGTCGCCACGCTCCATGACAAGGAGCTTCTGATTGCGGATGAAATCCTCACCGCTGACGCGGGAGTAGGTGACTTCGTAGTTGTCGACCTTCAGGAACGCGTCCAGCAAGCGCGTCTTTCTGTGCACGACAACAACCCGCTCGCCTGTCGACATCGCATCCGCCCCGGCGTCGTTTCGCCGATCTCCTGGTCACCCGCCCGCATTCTTGGCCGAAAGCACGGCGTTTGGCGATGCCTCCCCACAGTTGAATCCGAGTGGAGCGGCGTATCCGAAAACACGAAACGGGCCGGACGCGCAACGGCGCGGCCTTTTCCGATCTATCGGACGGGCGTCACGGCTTCCTTCGCCATCCGCTCGGCGTCGGCTGGCGAGAAGCCCAGTTCAAGCAGAACTTCAACCGTGTGCTCGCCGAGCAAGGGCGGCTCAAGGCGGATGTCGGCAGGGGTGCCGGTGAACTTCACCGGGTGTTTCATCGCGATGTAGGGAAAGCCCGCCGGGTGGTCGCGCTCGTGGATGAAACCGGTGTCGCGAAGGTGCGGGTCTTCGAGCACTTCCTGCAGGGTGGCGCAGCGCGCACAGGGAATGTCGGCCTTGCCGAGTAGGTCGAGCCATTCATCCGTCGTCTTCGTGGCGGCGACTTCACCGACGAGCTGGTAGAGCGCGCCGATGTTGGCGGTGCGGGCGTTGTAGGTCGAGAAGCGCGGGTCTTCGGTCATCACTTCGGGGCGGCCGCCCAGTTCGAAGAAGGTAACCCACTGCTTGTCGCTGTAGGGCATGATCCCGATATAGCCGTCCCTGGTCGGGTACGGCATTCGGTTGATGCTGGATGAGCGCGTATAGGCCATCTGCGCCATGGGCGGCTTGAAGGTGTGGCCGTAGAGATTCTCGACGAGGTTGAACGCGGTAAAGGACTCCAGCATCGGTGCTTCGATGAACTGCCCCTGGCCCGTAGTGGCCTTGGCGTAGAGGCCCGCGATCGTGGCGTAGGTCGCGTGCAGGCCGGAGACCTTGTCGGCCATCAGCGCTGGCATGTAGCGCGGCGGCCCACCATCGCGGACATGGAACAGATCAGCAATGCCCGAGCCCGCCTGGATGAGATCGTCATAGGCGGGTTTGCCGGCGTACGGACCGTCTGCGCCGTAGCCTGCGCAGTGGACGTAGATGATGTCATGCTTAAGGGCCTTGAGGTCTTCATAGCCGAGGCCAAGCCGCTTCAGCCCATCAATGCGGACATTGGTGAAGAACACGTCGGACTGCTTAACGAGGCGGCGCAGCGCCTCGAGACCTTCCGGATTCTTGAGATCGAGCAGGATGGCGCGCTTGTTTCGATTGCAGCCCATGTAGATCGCGCCCATCCCGGGGGCGGGCGACGGCCCTGCGTGGCGCATGATGTCGCCTGCACCGTTCTCCACCTTGATGACGTCGGCGCCCATGTCGCCCATCAGCTGCGTGGCGTAGGGACCGAGCACGACCGTTGAGAGGTCCAGGATCTTGACGCCCGCGAGCGGGCCGGTCGACGTCGTGGTCACGCGTATTCACTCCCCGGTCGTTTCTGGCTTGCTATCGGGCGGCGCGGCGGGCGGCGCAAGGGCGTCTACTGGCGGTCACGCTGGCTTGATGGGACTCGCGCTGAAGGGAATGGATTTGCAGGATTTCGCCTGTGACGCCAAGGTACTTGCAAAGGCAGCAGACTAGAACCATTCTAGAGCGGTAATGAAGACAGAGACACGACTGCAATCTGCCGGGCTGCGCGCGACCCCCAAGCGGATCGCGATCGGCGCCCTTTTGTTCGATGGCCCGGACCGGCACGTTACGGCCGACGATGTTGCAGCGATGGCGCGCAAGGCGGGGGTCCGCGTGTCGCTGGCGACGGTGTACAATACGCTCAACCAGTTCGTGTCGGCAGGCCTGATGAAGCGCATCACGCTGGATACCGACCGGACCTATTTCGACACCAACGTGTCTGACCACCACCATTTCTTCTTTGAAGAGAACGGCGTGCTGCAAGACATCCCCGGCGACGCGATCCGGGTGGAAGGCCTTCCCGCCATACCGGCTGGCGCCAAGGTGCGCTCGGTCGAGGTGATCGTCCGCATGACGGGCGGACGAACCTAAGGCGATCTCCTGAATCGCCTCATTTTGCGTCAACGACCGGAACCGACAAACAGTGAAGCTTCTTCCGCACATGTAACATGCGCGAGAGCATTTTCTTGGGTCGTGTTCCAGGACGTGGTGTAGGCGTTTAGCGAGGGGTGGCGCGCGGACCGCAAGGGTCAGCGCGCGCCGGCCATCGCGCTGGGTTGTCATCGGGAATCGCCGGTAGGTTTAGGTTGCGACACCAGCAACCTGAACTAAGGACTTATCGATGACAGATGACACGATGGCGCTTCGTACGTTCCTGGAGAAGAGCCGCGAGCCAATCATTACATTCTCATATTGCTGCCGGTCGATCTCTTCGCGGTGAAGAGCATGTTCGCAAATCGGCATCCCGACTCGATTGCCGCGTTGTCCGACATGGTCGTCGGGCAGATCGTCGAGAGGGAGCGCCACCAGCACAGCCAGATCGTCAGCCTCCGGCCCGGCAGCGCAGAGGAAAGACTGGCGATGCTCGTTGCCGAACGGCATGGGCGGTTGGTTGGGTCGGGTTCGATCTCCCGAGACACGCGGGAATTGAGCCTGCCGATAACCCGGAGCCCGCTCGGCGATCAAACCGGCCTGTCAGCAGTGCACATCAACCCTGTCGTCAAGGCCATTCTTGACGACGGGATAGCACCTTTCCGCAGCCAGCGGAGGTGACCCACGATCTCGACATTCTGTGGCGGGTGGCGGATCCCCTGCGCGATTTAAACCAACGCACAAACTCCGCGTCTGGCGGCGACGCTTCCAATCGTCGCAAGAACCAGGTCAGCCTCCGACTTTCTTCATGCCCAGCATGCGTGCGAGCGCCGCAGCCTCGATCTCCCATGCCTTTGAACCTGGGGCCACCAGTTCGACATGGCCGGTATCGAGGACGACCTCGACCGTTGATTCGTCTCCCGCAGCCTTCGCCTTCCGCGCCCAGTTTTCGCCGAGCACTGGCGGCGCAATGCGGTCGCGATGCCCGCTCACACTGACCTGCGGGACGCGCAAGGGCAGGAGTTCGGCAGGCGAGGTGTCGGACAGGACGTTGGCGCGCCCGGGACCGATCTTGCCAACCAGATCGTCGTAGATGTCCGCCAGACAGCTCCGTTCAGTTACGCCGACCGAACCGGCCAGGTCGGCGAGCCCGCCTGAATTCACAACGCCGACGAGCGGGAGCGGATTGTCGATGCGCGCAGAGCTGGATGCGGGCAAGCGGTTGCGACCGGCAAGCCAGAGCGCGAGATGGCCGCCGGCCGAGTGTCCGAATGCGGCGACGCGAGTGAGGTCGAGGTTGTACGTGGCAGCTTGATCTCGAAGCGCGTCTGCGGCGCGGGCGACATCGGTAAAGGTGCCGGGGTAGCCGCCGCCGGCT
>JBMOGP010000158.1:0-6047 GCA_049318285.1 Hyphomonadaceae bacterium | reverse complement strand
CTACTGCTGGCCTGTTCCAGCGGCGTTAAATGCAGCTGCTACGGTTGCAAACGGCAGTATCAGCGTGAGCGGCCGGTCTTCGAGCCGGATGGCGCCATAGGATTCATACCAGGCAGCCGCCCGTTCGCCCTTAGCGTCGATGAGCAAGCCAACGCCGCCGACGCTGTGCGCCGCAAGGAGACAGCGCTCGCCCGCCGCCAACAGCAATTGCCCGCCGAGGCCCTGCCCCCGCAAGCCGAGCTGCGTAGCGAGCCGCGCGAGCCGGAACACTGGCACATCATGGCGCGCCAGCCCGCGTCGCACCGTCTCCGGCGTCTCCGCATAGGCCAGCGCACCGGGCGCGAGCGTGTAATAGCCCAGTACCGTTTGGGATGATGCCGTCGCAACAGCGACATAGGTTTTCGCACCGCCCGCCTCGTGAGCCTGTCGCGCATGTTTGGCGAGATAGTTGTTGAGGTCGACGTCGCCGCAATCGAAGCTCTTTCGGTCGTGGTGCTTGGCGACCGCCTCCTCCTGCCATTCAGGAAGGCTCACGCTGGTTCAACCTCTCCCCGACCCCGCTTCAAACGAACGGCGCGCGGCGGCAAAGCCTTGGCCGCCGACAGAAGCCGTGCATTGGGTTCAGGCGGATTATCCAGAAGCGTCATCATGCGTTGCGTGTCGCGCTCCGACAGCGCTACCCGTTCAGCCGCCGCAATAACCTCATCGGCCGCCTCAAGAGCAGCACGCATGACGAATTTCGTCAGGTCGGTTTGCTTCAACGCCGCAGCTCGCACCAGGCGCGCCTTGTCAGCCGCACGCGGGCGGAGCGCCATCCGTTGCGAGTCGTCTTTCACTGGCCTTGGCATCGTAGGCCTCCTTTCAAATCTGTACGCCTTCAAAGCATACACTAGAGCCAGTTAAGATTTCAACTGATTTGTACGCCTTCAAGCGGTACGTAGAAAATTCCGCGCGTCTCTCGCAAACGAACGTTTTCGCGAATGCTGTGACCGGCAAAGAGTCAGGCGGCATTTTGGGGCCCAGTACCGCCGCAGGTAATGTCTGGGCCGACTGTCAGGAGTCGGGGGGTATTCCGGCCATAGGCGGATTGCAGCGTGAGCCGGCGTGAGGTCAAGGAGCCGGTAGGCTGTGAACAGGCACCGATGAGGGACCCCTATCATCGTCGCGAACCCAATCCAGCAGCGTGCCTATCGGCATCCAAACCCGAAGCCGACTCACAGGCGCGTCGTTCTCGTCAGGCGACCAGGACGCTAAGTCCTTGCAGCCCTGCGCTCGGTCATCGCTGGGGCACAGCACGCATCGAAACCGATCTGCTCGCATCGAGAAAAATCTGCAGCGGAGAGAGGGCGTGCCCCAATCCCACCCCAGAACCCAAAACGGCTTCGCCACACTCGGAAGAGTGTCGCTAACCGACTTTATTAGAGAGTTTTTGGAGCGGGCGATGAGATTCGAACTCACGACCCCGACCTTGGCAAGGTCGTGCTCTACCCCTGAGCTACGCCCGCATCCTGGGTAGGAACAGGCCCGGAGGCCTTGGGAGCGGGTCTATAAGCTGAAAGCCGGGGCGGACGCAAGGGGCCGGATACAATGGCCGGTAAGGCTATTCCCCGCCCAGTCCCGGCAGCGGCTTTGCGACAGGTTTGGGCACCTTGAGCTTGCGCTTGGTCTGGTGGGTCTCGGCCTCGCCGCCAGAGACTTTCTGGCCCTTCATGTAATGGCGCTGCCAGCCCTGTCTCGTCGCCTCAGCGTCGCGCTGGATCAGCTTCTTGTTGAAGTCGCCACGGCTTTCCGCCCACGCCTTGTATTCCTCGAACAGCTTCGGATTGTCCGCCAGCAGCTTGAGGCTGGGCTGCACCTCCTCCAGCGGCTGGTCCTGCACGAGCGTGACGAAGCAGAACGGCTCGCCCTTCTCGAACCGCACCTTGCCAGGCCGTGTCATCTGCCAGTTCATGGTGAAGGGAAACGGCAGCCACTCGGTCTCGATCAGGCCCTGCAGCGGATAGATGCCGTCCTTTGGCTCGTTCGGCGGCCCCATCGTCCACACCCGCCAGCCCGGATCGGTGCGGAACAGGTGACCAGTGTGGAAGGTCACGATGCCACGCCGGAAATGGCTGTCGGCAATATTCTTGACCGGCGGCCATGGCTCATCGCCGGTGATCTTGATGGCGGCTTCCAGCATCCCGCCATCCCATTCGATGGTGAGCCCGACCGGGCAGAGGATTTCCCAGCCCGTGCAGTTCGCCATGGTCAGCGGCAGGCAGCGATAGGGGTGCCGATCCTGGAAGGCGTCCATCCAGGCGCGCCTGCCCTGCCCCGGCACGATCTCCGGCGCCCATTCGTGGATCTTGTAGCAGTCGAAGCGCATGCACCCTCAGTCCCGAAAACCAGCCTTCAAATTCCCTCTGCCGACATCTAGACCAGCCATCATGACAGATCAAAGGACAGCTGAACCGACCCGCGGCCCGATGCCGGTGCCTGACGACTTCTCCCGCGCGCCCGAGACGCCCCTCTTCGCCCTGCTCGACCAGCTGGGGATCCGCACCAGCACCATCACCCACGCGAAAGTCTTCACCGTCGCCGAGAGCCAGAATGTGAAGGCCCACCTGCCGGGTGGCCATACCAAGAACCTCTTCATGAAGGACAAGTCCGGGCAGCTCGTACTGGTCTGTGCGCTTGGCTCGTCCACCCTGCCGCTCAACCAGCTGCACCGGGCGCTTGGCTGCCAGCGCCTGTCCTTCACCGACGCCCCCCTGCTGTGGGATGCGCTGGGCGTCACCCCCGGCTCGGTCACAGGTTTTGCCGTCCTGAACGACACCGCCGGAAGGGTAAGGCTTGTGGCCGAAGACGCCCTTCTGGCCCACGATATCCTCAATTTCCACCCGCTCCGCTGCGATATGACAACCTCGATTTCCCGGGCGGATTTCCTTGGCTTCGCCACCGCCACGGGCCATACCGTCACGCCCGTGGACTTCACGAAACTGGTCGCCGGCTGAGGCGTTGCCCTTTCGCTGGCCAGAGCCCATCTAGAACCAAACACGACGACAGGAGCTCTTCCGTGGACATCATTGGTGCAGGCGCAGGCCGTCCCCCCGCTGGCGGACCCAAGAGCCCCCACGTAACCGACGGCACGGATCAGTCCTTCCTGGCCGACGTGATCGAGCCGTCGAAGACCGTCCCCGTCATCGTCGATTTCTGGGCCACCTGGTGCGGCCCCTGCCGGACGCTCGGCCCGATGCTCGAGAAGATCGTCGACGAGAACAAGGGCGCCTTGAAGATGGTGAAGATCGACGTCGACAAGAACCCCGCCGTCTTCGCTCAGATCGCGCGCATGACCGGCTCGCAGTCCATCCCGACCGTCGTGGCCTTCAAGAACGGCCAGCCGGTTGATCTCTTCATGGGCGCCCTGCCCGAAAGCCAGATCCGCGCCTTCATCAACAAGATCAAGGGTGCAGCCGGCCCCGACGCAGGGCCCACCGTCGCTGAAATGCTCGCCGCCGCCGAAGACGCCTCCGATGCGGGTGACTTCCCCGCCGCCGCCGAAATCTATTCGGTCGTCCTCGAACAGGAGCAGGACAATATCGAGGCGCTGGCAGGCCTCGCGCGCTGCTACCTGAAAGCCGGCGATGTCGACCGCGCCCGCCAGTTCGCCGAGCTCATCCCGGAAGCCAACCGCAAACACCCCTCAGCCGCCGGCATCTTCGCCTCGCTCGACCTCGTGAGCCACACCCTCGCGCCCGACGAGACACTCGAACTCAAGACGCGCGTCACCAACACGCCGACCGACTGGGACGCCCGCTTCGACCTCGCCGCCGTCTACTCGGCGCAAGGCAAGCACGAGGAAGCCGCCGACCAGCTCCTCGCCATCCTCGAGAAGAACATGAACTGGAAGGAAGGCGCCGCGAAGGAACAGCTCCTCAAGATCTTCGAAGCCGCCGGCCCGAAAGCCGACGTCACGAAGGAAGGCCGCCGCAGGCTGTCGGCGATCCTGTTCAGGTAGGTCGGCAATCAATGCCGCTCCTTCTTCACCGCTTGCGGGAAAGGCGAACGCCAAGCGGTGGGATCGCGCGCGCGGCCGGGCGACCTTGGCGAAGCGACCCTACCTCCGCGCCGCGCCCAGAAACTCCGCCCTGATCATGGCGGGCGTCATCCCCAGTGCTGGCGGCTTGCCCGGCGACGGCGCGACATCCGCGACAATCATCGCCGGTCGCGCAACACCCGCCCAACGCTCGGCCGTCAGCTCCGACAGCCGCAGGCATTGCGCCTCGCCGAAGAACGCGCGCCCGACCGCGAGCCAGTCCAGCTCCCGCGTCGGCGTCGGCACGCTCGCGGTGAACTCATACACCCGATTGTCCACCAGCAGGATCGACAGGTTCGAAGGCTTTGACCCCGCAATCGTCGCCAGCGACGTCAGGTTCATCGCCAGTGCGCCATCGCCCGCGATCGCCAGCACCTGTTCGCTCGGCCGCACAGCCGCCAGCCCCAGCGCCACCGATGTCGCCAGCCCCATCGGCCCGGAGACATAAAGATTGCGCGGATCATGCCCCGCGCCCTTCAGCCAGCCCGACTGCGAACCGATGTCGGATACCGCAAACGGCCGGGCCGGATAAAGCGCCAGCGCCGCCGCAATCGCATCCTGCTGTGAGGGAAGATTGCTGAGCTCGCTCATGCCGCAGCCTCCGCGCCGAGCCGCTTCTCAAGCGCGAGGATCACCGGCTTGCGCGCCGCCTCCGCCCACTTGAACGCCGCCGGGACAAGATCATCGGGCAGATTTCCTGCATCGAAATCGAACACCCGCGCCATCGGCCGCACGCCAGCATCGAACGCCTCGCGCTTCTCGATGTCATAGCCATTGGGATCGGCAAGCGCCCCGCGATTGGTCACGATCACCACAATGGGCAGACCATAGCGCAGCCCCATCGTCGCGAACGCGCCCAGCGAATTCAGCAGCCCCGCATTCTGCACCATCACGATGGCGCGCTCGCCCGCCATCGCCGCGCCGCACGCAACGCCGATGCACTCCTCCTCCCGCGCACAGGCGATGTAGGGAAAATCCGGGCTCGCCTCGCACAGCATGATGGTCCGCGCCAGCATGCCGTCCGGCACGCCCGTGACAAGCTTCGGCTTCGCCGCCGCAATCG
The DNA here is from genome assembly GCA_049318285.1 of Hyphomonadaceae bacterium. Lineage (GTDB taxonomy): Bacteria > Pseudomonadota > Alphaproteobacteria > Caulobacterales > Hyphomonadaceae > UBA7672. Next base: position 909 of record JBMOGP010000158.1, on the reverse strand, counting down.
ACCGGAAAAGCCGGTCGCCCCCTGATGCCGCCTCGGCCATGCAGAACTCCCTGGTTGGGATGGTGGTAAAAGGATCAGCCCCGCTTGTCATCCCGGATGGCCGCGGCGCTCGGCCGGGATGGCAAACTGTGCAACACACGCCTAATGTGCCGTGAGATACAAACGGCGACCCTGAACAGGGTCATGGGGAGGACTCAATGGATATCCTGACTGCCATGTCGCCTTCACAGGCGGCGGCGATGAATATCGGCCTGCTGATTCTGATGATGCTGGGCCTCAAGATGTATGTCGGCGCGCGCCGTGGACAGATGAAGCTGCCCTCCGGCGAGACGAACGCCGAATTCAACCGCGCCACACGGGTTCAGCTGAACGCGGTCGAGGACGTGCCTGTCCTCATGGTGGGTATCGCAGGCCTCGCCATGCTCGGCATGCCGGCCTGGTATATCCACATGTGCGGCCTCGTCCTGCTGGTCTCTCGCGTGCTGCACGCCTTCGGCCTTGCAGCCTCGGGCGGCTTCTCCATCGGCCGCGCCGTGGGAACGCTGGGCACCCTGCTTGTCTTCCTCGCCATAGCGGGCGCGCTGCTCGTTCACGCCTTCAGCGGCTAGGCCACTGGAAAGCATCGCGGCCAAGCCCATCTCATGCTATGCACGATGCATCGCGTGTGGGGACACAATCGACGAGGGCCCTTTTGTCACGCACCTACCGCAAGCCAGCCGACCTCCCCGCCGCGATCCCGGTCTTCCCGCTCGGCGGGGCGCTCTTGTTTCCGCGCGCCACCCTGCCGCTCAACATTTTCGAGCCCCGCTATCTTGCGATGGTGGACGCAGCCCTCGCGAGCCACCGGCTCATCGGCATGATCCAGCCCGCCGCCATGTTCGGCCCAAACGCGCCTCTTGAGGATGACCG
>JBMOGP010000157.1:0-6110 GCA_049318285.1 Hyphomonadaceae bacterium | reverse complement strand
GCGAAGTCGGTGCCGTGGTCGAGGTTGAAACCACGCAGGAAATACTGATTGGCCTTCCCGCCGGAAGAGTACTCTGTGGCGATCATGCCAGGAATTACCTCCACGAGCTCCGCTGCGCGGCTGATCGGACGGGTGGAGAGGTCGGCATAGCCCACAACGCCCTCGGAGGCGGATCGGGCCTCGCCAATCTGTTCGAAGGCGCGGCCGTAGATTGTTACGGTGTCGCTGCCCGCCGGCGGCTGGTCCTCGACCGGCCCGGTCGCTGCCACCGGTTGGGTCTGCTGTGCAAAGGCCGGCGAAAGGGCGCACGAGACCGCCATCAGGGCGAGTGCAATGGTTCCGTGCGTAAGCAGGCGGCACAGGCGTGTCATGTGAGAATCTCTGGCAACGATGATCCGGTAGCTTCTGGCGTCCGCTGCGTCAGTTCGGCAGGTTAATTACCGTAACAACGTCAGTTTCACGGGGGTTACACGTCAGGTTACAACGTGTACTGGGCGGAATCTTGAAGCGATTGCGTCACCGCCTGCGGCGCAGGGTGCCAGCCGTGGATTGTTCGCGGAATGCCAACTCTTGATCTGGTGGTCGGCTCTCCACACCGTCAGCAGCTCCTGCTTCCGGCCAAGCATGGAGGCGAGCGCCCTGAACGGCGGCTTTTGGGCGATGTCCCCCCTGATCAGCAGGGCAGGAGCGACCGGCAATTCCCGAGCGACCCTGCCATTGGTAGCATCGTGACGTGCTCGGCGAAGTGGGGGCCCATTGCCGTCATTCGGCTTTGCGAAGCTGAGAAATCCTGTGGGAGGGCATAGCCAGAATCCATGCGGCGCACAGAAACATCATTGCAGGCGCTACAAGCCCAAGCCCAATTAGCGCGAGCGAGGGTAACTCTGCAGCGGCCCCGCCTAGCCACTCAAGTAGAATGTAGACGCCGCCAACGGCCAGAGCGTAGCCGAGCTTGTTCGTCATTGTGAGCAGCGCCAAGTGGAGGCTGACGCGATCCTGGCCCGACTGCTTGCGATCATCGTCAGCCAGGCGAACCATTTCTGTGTTCAGATTGAATTGGTAGCCGCCCGTGAAAAAGCCAAGCGCAGCGTTCAGTCCCATTGCGGCGACGACATTGCCCGCTGGCGCGAAAGCAAACCCGACGCTCGCCGCGGCCGCGCCGATCATAGCGAATGCGAAGCTGGCGTGCGGACCTTTCCACAAGCTAAGTTTGAGAAAGACGGGAATCCCCGCGATCATCGCCAGCATGAAGCACAGCATAATCGAGGAGTACTGGTCGCCCACGGAAAGCAGCTGCGAAATGACGAAGAAAGATGTGGCGCTGTTTGCGGCGTAGCCGCCCCCGGATAGCAAGTCCGCAGCAAGGAGGCGCCGCAGCGCAGGAGAGTCCCTGAGCAGCTGCCAGGCGCCCGACAGCTTTGGCTTTTCGCTCGTTTCCGCATCCGCACCATGCGGAAGCAATGCCAGCGAGGGCAGGACCGTCAGCGGCACCACAAGCAACAGAAGACCGCCCATGATGCTGAGTTGGTCAACAAGCGGCGCGCCTTGTCCAAGCAGAAGAAGCGGAGCCGCCAACACCGCAACCATGCCGATGACACCCGCCCATTCGCGCCAGGCAATGAGCCGTGTCCGATCTGCGCTATCGGATGTCAGATCCGCGGGCCACGCAGCGTGGGCAATCGTCAGCAGTGTCCATGCGACATAGAAGAGAAGGAGCAGCCCGCCCAGGTAAAGCGCATCAGCGGTCTCAGGCGGGCTGAACAAGGGCCAGAGAGTCGCCATCAGGGCCGGTGTAGCAAGCACGATCCAGAACTTGCGACGCCCAAGTGGCGGGCGCGATCGGTCCATCAGAGCGCCTGCAAGCGGGTCCGTGATTATGTCCCACATGCGCGCCAGCATGAAGATGATGCCTACTGTGGCCAGCGATAGTGCAGGGAAGCTCGCATACAGGGGCGGCAGGTATGCGATCAATGGCAGTGTCAGAGCCTTGATCGCCACGCCGGGCGCGGCGTAGCTCAGCACGTGAACGAAGCCGAGGCGTCCCGCCGGGATCGTCATCGTTGCGCAGTCGTTTTGGGTGTGTAGACATCGCCACGTGAGGTGCCGCCGCGCATACGGCGCATCATCTCTGGCCAGGTTGCTTCGTCCACACCGGGAAACCCAAAGCTCGGCCAATTGTCGGCGAGCGGCGCGGTGAAGGAAGTCACGGTCTCGCCGCGCCAGTGGTGAAGCCGAATGCTTGGCGTCTCAAGTGAGAATCGAGGCGGCGTATCGGGATCCAGTGCGAATTCGAACTGGAAGCCCGTGCTGCCTGCCACCGCGACACGTGCGCCCCCAAACACCGCGTCGATCGCGCGATGCACGTGCCCGCATACGATGAGCTGGAGTTGACGATGCTGTCCGATCAACGACTCGAAGCGCGGGTCGAGCGCTGGCTGCATCGCGTCCATGAATGCCAGCCCGGTGTGAACTGGGGGATGATGCATCATCAGCATCGTTGGGCGCGCGGGACCCGTGTTCAAAGTGCGCGCCAGCCAGTCAAGGTCGTCGTCCCCGACGTGCGCGTGTTCGGACCCGGGGACGACAGCGTCGAACCCCAGGATGAGGGGCGCGCCGGGCCGATCGATGATGAAATGCGCCTTCTCGCCGCCTTGCGGAAGATAGTCGTGCTCAGGAAGGCATTTCGCAAGCAGCGCCCGATCGTCGTGATTGCCCGGCAGGAGGATGAGCGGGAGAGACAGACCCGCAAGTGTCTCCCGCAGGGTGGCGTAGGCTTCAGTGCTGGGCTCGTCCACCAGATCGCCCGTCAGCAGGACGAGATCGGGCGTTGGCCGCATGTGCTCGATCCGGGCGAGCACGCGCGCCAGATTGGCGCGCGTGTCGACGGTATCGTAGCAGAGCCGGGGATGCTCGACGATGTGGGGATCCGAGATGTGCGCGATGAGCGTGGACGCCATCAGAACGCATACCCAAGGGATATGCCGTAGGTTGCAGGACGGCCCACGATCCGTTGCTGACCGACCACGACGCCAGCCGCAGTGGCAGGAATGATGCCCGTGAAATAGACTTCATCGGTGACGTTTCGGCCGAAGGCGGCCAGCGTCCATCGCGCGTCAGGCGCGCGCAGCGCGAGCCGGAGGTCCAGCCTGCCATACCCGTCGACCTCAACGAAATTGTCGATTTCCTTGAAGTGATCGTCGATGAAGCTGAAGTTCAGTTGCGGCTCCAGCTCCCAACCGCCTGGCAGATCCATCGTGTAGCGCGCGTCGAGATTGAAGGCGAGTTCCGGAGAGTCCGGCAGATCATTGCCGTTGCGCCGCGCGACTTCCGCCGGATCGGACGAGACAAAATCGTCAACGCTGGTGTTGAGATAGGCTACGCCAAGCCCGATTCTCGAGTTCGGGACGGGGATGACGACGGCTTCGATCTCTCCGCCCCAGGACGTCGCCTTCGCGACGTTCGTGCGCACCGCCGTGGCAACGCCGGCGGTCTGGCGAACCGAGTTGGCCTGCAGATCGTCGAAGCTGTAATGGAATCCTGCAATCGTCACGTTGAAGGGAGAGCCCGCTTCAAGGAGCTTGGCTCCGACCTCGTAGGCGTCGACGTTCTCTGACTGGAAAGGCAAAGCCTCAGGCGCGGAGAAGATCGTCGACCCGTCAAATCCTCCGCTCTTGTAGCCCTGACTGTAGGAAGCATAGAGCAGGGCGTCTTCGGTCAGGCGATAGGAAAGGATAAGCCGGCCCGAGATATTGTCGTCTTCGAAGGTATTGTCGAAAACCACGGGCAACCGCAGCGCTCTCGTGGCTGCGCCCGTGCGATACGGATCCAGGTCTATCGTAGAACCAGAGAAGTCGCTGGCCTCGTCAGTGTAACGCAGCCCAGCTGTGAGCGTGAGATTGGGGGCAAAGCGCCAGTCGGCTTCACTGAAAAGCGCCCAGCTTTCGCGCGTCTGCAGATAGTCAGTGGCGATGACAGAGGTGACGAAATCGCTTGCGTCGAGCAGGCTCCGAAGACGCACTTCGTCCTGGAAGTAGAATCCGCCAATCGTCCAGTCCACGCTGGATCCCGCTGAGCCTGTCAGACGGACTTCGCCGGTATACTGGTCGAGGTCGTCGGCGTAATCGAGATCGAAGCGGCGGCGCGGGTCGCCGGGATCGAATGTGTAGGCGCGATCAAGATTGATGTACGAGCCAATTGCGGTGAGGGTTGTCTCGCCCATCGCTTGTTCGAGGCGGAGATTGAAGCCTGTCTGATCAGAGTCGATGGTCGACGCCAGATTTCCATAGTAGGTGAAAGGGTCGGCATCGGGCTCGGTAAAGCCGGTCGCAGACCTGCCAAGCACATCCGACTGGCTGTTGTCGCCCTGATCGCGCGCATAGTTGATCTGCGCGGTGATCTTCGTGTTCATCGACGGCTCAATGACAAGCGTGCCGCGGGTAGCGAAGAACTCCGCATCGCCGACGTCTTCGCTCTGTGGAACCAGAGGGAGAGGCGGGACAACGCCAGGCGCCGGCGTGAACCCGGTGAAAGTGGTTGTGCCCTTGTTTGTGAGGAAACCTCCTCCTGCTTCATACGTCGCCGCCAATCGCACGCTCATCGCATCGTTGACCCGCCCGCCTACGCCTGCTTCTGCACGGAGGCGTTCATAGCTTCCGTATTCAACATACCCGTTCGCCTCGAGGGCTTCGCCGGGCGCGCGCGTGATCACATTGACTGCACCGGCCGTTGTGTTGCGGCCATAGAGCGTGCCCTGGGGTCCCTTCAGGATTTCGACCCGTTCGATGTCAAACAAGCCCCCGCCAATGAGCGCGTTCGACCCTTGGTAAACCTGGTCGACACTCACAGCCACGGCCGGGTTTCCATTTGAACGGAAGTCATCGAATCCGACGCCGCGAATGACGATGCTCGGGGACGCGCGCCCGGCGACGTCCTGACGAAAGCTGACGCCGGCCGCGAGGGTTGAAAGATCAGTGAGGCTCGCCACGCCGCTGTCCTGGAGCTGCTCCCCATTGAACGTCGAGATGGCGATGGGAACATCGCTCAGGCGCTCCTCGCGCTTGCGCGCTGTCACGACAACTACGTCCGTGATTTCGTTCGCCGCAGGCTGAACGCTCGCTTCCTGGGCTATCGCAGATGAAAACGGCGCCGCCGACGTAGCCGCGAGCAATCCGAATAGCAGGTGTTTCCTGGCCGATTTCATAGAACCCCTCCACATACATCCGTGTATGTATCTTGCGTCTAGCGGCTTTGGGCATCAGATTCGTGACACTCAATCGGTCCAGGATGCGATTCGTCGCCATGCCGGCCGGACAGGACAGGCAGGCGGCAAAAGGGCCCGCAGAGGGCGGAAACGAACGGGCACAATGAGGGCACCTGATACCCAGCAAAAACTGATCGATGCGGTGATCGCCGTCGTGTTCGAGAACGGCTATGCGGGCGCCACTATGGAGCGCATCGCCCAACGGGCGGGGCTCACCCGCGGCGCTATCCAGCATCATTTCGGCGATACGCGCGTGGACTTGATTGCGGGGGCGTGTGCGAAGGTTCTGGAGCGGCGCCAGCAACAATACGAGGAGTCTATCAAGGACCTCGCAAACGCAGATCTTGCTGGAGCGCGCGCAGGACTTAAGGCGGCTTATCGGGATCCTGCGACCTGGTTTCTCATAGAAGTCTGGATTGCGTCAAAAAGCGATCCCGTGTTGCACGATCGTGTTGAGGCTTATCTTCGAAGTGAGAGAAGCATTGGCGACGACTCCCTCACGCGGTTGCTTGCAGCATTTGGCGAAGGCCCCGTGGACTTTCGCGTCTACAAATATGCGATGCGGGCCCTCACACGCGGTTTGGCGCTAGAATACTCACGTCGTCCTGATCCTGAGCTATTTGATCAGGTCGTGGATTTTGTGATGGACGCGATTAGCGGAGTTCTTGTTTCGAAGAAGGGCTAACTCTCTTTCTGGATGTTTTTTCAGCGTGAGGCGCCCGGTTTTGCTCTAGAGGAGCGGAGCTGAACTGCCTCGGGATTTTCCGGCCAAGCGCAACGCGTCAATGGCGTCTTTTGGGCGAGGTCGGGCCTGATAAGAAGGGCAGAGGCGACTGGCAACTTACGATCG
>JBMOGP010000156.1:0-6110 GCA_049318285.1 Hyphomonadaceae bacterium | reverse complement strand
GCGCCAGCCTCCTGCAGCTTGCTGCGTGCGACCGTAAGCATCTGGTGCGAAAGATCGATCCCCTCCACCCGCCGCGCCATGCCCGCGAACAGGGTCAGCATGCGCCCCGTGCCGGTGCCGAAATCCACCACCAGATCGAACGGCCCCGGGCCTGCCGCGGCAAGCACGGCCTTTTCGATGTCGGCTTCGGCATAATGCAGGGCGCGGAGCCGGTCCCACTCGTCCGCAACGCGCGCGAAGTACTGCCCCGCGGCTTCCGCCCGCTCGGCCTTCACATCGCGCAGACGATCAAGATCGCGCCTGAGTTCCGGGTCGTTCGTGTCGACCGATGCGATAAGCGTATCGACCAATGCACGCGCGCCACCCTCGGCGGGCAGCCGATAAAACACCCAGGCCCCTTCGGGCAGCCGCTCGATAAGCCCTGCCCCCGTGAGGAATTTGAGGTGGCGCGACAGTCTCGGCTGGCTCTGGTTCAGGACCTGTGCAAGCTCACCCACGGACAACTCGCCATGCGCAAGCAGGGCGAGAATCCGCGCCCGGGTGATCTCACCGGCGGCGCGCAGTTGAGCAACAAGGTGTGCCAGGTTCACGGAGTGCATATAACGATATAAACATATCCTTATATGAACTCAAGCGCTGCCGACGGGCCTTCTGGCGCGACTCATGCTCATTCGACCAAGAATGGCTTGGCGGCTTTCGCGGAGGTTGATCACAACCTAAACCGCCCACATATCCGCCGAGCGGTGTGAGAACGTATCGACATGAGACCAATCCACCTTCGCCTTTCCTGCAGCGCCGCCGCCTTCTCGGCCTTGTTCACGGCCGGCTGCGCCAGTGTCACGGCGGAAAACCCCGACCCGTACGAGGATTTCAACCGACAGATGTTCGCCTTCAACGAAGGGCTGGACCGTGCGGTCATCGAGCCCGTTGCCTATGGCTACCGCGCTTTGACGAACGAACCGATCCGCGAAGGCGTGGGCAATTTCTCAAACAATCTCGGCGAACCGCTGACGTTCGTGAACCATGTACTGCAGGGCAAGCTTCCTGATGCCGGTGCAACGCTGGGGCGGTTTGTCGTTAACACCACTGTTGGCATAGCTGGCGTGTTCGATCCGGCATCCGCCATGGGCATGCAGCGTACCAACGAAGACTTTGGCCAGACCCTCGGCGTCTGGGGAGTCGATCCCGGCCCCTTCATTGTCCTGCCCTTCCTTGGGCCATCGAACCCGCGCGATGTCGTCGGGCGCGGCGCCGACGCGGCGCTCAATCCGCTCAACTATCCTGAATTCGAGAACGACGACGCGATCCGCCTCGGCATACTGGCGATTGGCGGCATCCATGCCCGCGAGGGCGCCATCGCGGCATTCGACGAGCTGCGCCAGCAGATCGACCCCTATACCACTCTCAGGCGTTTGTATGGCCGCGCAAGGGCTGCCGACATCGGAATTCCCTACGATGAACCGAATGACGCCCCAGAACTGACGGATGACGAACTAGACTTCTGAACGGGCCGTATGTGGAGACGTCGATGAGACCCAAAGGCATGCTTGCAGCCATCGCTGTCGCCGCTGCATTCGCGCCGGCGTCCTTCGCTGACAAGAAATCCGAAGCCTACGTGCAGACCAATGCCAACTCCGTGTTGAGCGTGCTCAACGACCGCTCGCTGACCGCAGAAGCGCGCGAGAAGAAATTCGGCGAGTACATGAACAAGTTTGCCCATATGCCCTCGATCGCACGCCGCGTCATCGGCACGAATTCGCGCACGCTCAGCGAAGCGGACTTCAACAGGTACTACAAAATCTTCGAAACCTACGCCCTCGAAGTCTACCAGGTTCACTTCGACCAGTTCCGCGGCGAAGGCCTGCGCGTCACGGGCTCGAAGGACGACGGCCCGCAGCGCTCGACGGTCGAGTCGGTGATCAAGAACTCGCAGACGGGCAAGGACACGAAAGTCTACTGGGACGTGCTGCTCAGCCAGGACGGCAAGAACTATCGCGTGCGCGACGTGGGCCTCGAACTTGGCGGCTCGGTGCTCTGGCTGGCGCAGGAACAACAGGCGCAGTTCGTGAACTTTCTCGACCGCAACAATGGCGACATTAACAAGCTGATCGGACGCATCAACGTCCTGCTCGCCGATATGGAAGCGCGCAAGAAGGACGGTCGCGGGTCGGCTTACGAAGGCTGAGGCCGGGGCGAGGCTGGGTCCCTCCAACGCTCACCGCGCGAACGGCCGTCTGGCAACCTCTGTTAAACAAAGCGGCGCGATTGTTCATGAATCGCGCAGGTTTTCGTCGGTCATGTCAAATGGCTGCGACCACTGGAAGCAAACACGGAACGGTCAGCGCTGCCGGGCGTCTCCTCCTTGCAACCATGGGGATACGCCGTGATGGAAGCCCACGATCAGCCACCGCGACACCGGTCCAACGTCATGTGGTGGACACGGCGCTTTTCTGCCCCCCTCCGCGAAAGCTACGCGACGGCGCCCCGGTCCACGGAAGACGAGACGGCCGAGCAGTTCCTGCAGCTTCTTGAGCAGGCCGAGCGTCGCATTTCCTCGAAGAAGCCAGATGGCTAGGCCTAGCCACCACCGTCACCGGGCGTGATGGCGCCTCGCCGTCGCGGCTCATCCACCTTCCAGATGATCACGATAAGCGCGACCGCCATGGTCGACACGGTCGCCACGAACGCGGCGTGATAGCCCCACAGCAGGACAAGTCCCGCCCCCAGCAACGGGGCCAGCGCACCCGCCGCCCCCTCGGCAGTGTTTGACAGGGCCATGCGCATCGGCACGTCATGTGGGTGGCCGTACTCGAGCACGATGTTCGTCGTCGACATCGAAAAGCCCGACTGCCCCGCGCCGATCAGCACGAAGGCCAGTGCATAGGTCTCGAGCGAGCTGCCAAGCAACAGGCCGGCGACGCCCACGATGTTGATAACCGTTGAGATGACAAAGGTGGACCGGAAGCCCTGCCTGTCCGACAGATACCCCCAGACAAGGTTCGACAGCGTATCGGCGCCCATGTAGGCGAAGGACAGGACCGCCAGCGTGGCGCCAAACGCCTCTGGCTGCGCTTCCGCGGTGATGCCAAGCGAGAAGATAGCGAACAGGAAGAAAAAGGGCTGGCCGATGCGCGATCCCATCACAAGCGTGCGCGCGACCATGAACCAGAAGAACCCGTCATCGTCACGCATAAGGCCAGGCACGTCCTTCACACGCTCGCGCAGGCTTTTGCGCGCACGCACCGTCGGCGGCTCTGGTTCGCGCATCAGGACCTTCAGCGCGGTCAACCCCAGGCTCGTCAGCACGAAGGCGACAAAGAATGTCGTCGCATAGCCATTGCCCCAGACATGGTTGGCGACCAGCCAGGAGCCCGCGAAGTACGACAGCAGCGCCGCGATCAATCCGCCGGTGAGATTCCGCCACGCCTGAAGCCGCCCGCGCAGCCGGATCGGTATCACCTTCGCCAGCAATAACTGGAACGCCACCCTCTGCGGCCCCTGGAAGAAGCCGAGCAGGAAAAGGAACAGCAGCGCAAAAGCAAGCGCGGCCGGCCCCACCATGAACCATCCCGAGATCGCCAGCCCGAGGATCTGCACGCGCATCAGCAGGCCCAGCGTCACCGACACCGGCATCACCTTCTTGCGATGCTCGATCTGCGAGGCCCCGATGATCGGCGACACGATCATTCCCAGCTGCTGCAGGCTCGTCCCGATGCCGACCCAGAAATCCGAGCCCGAAATCGAATGAAGATAGGCCGGCACAAAGGTCGGCGTGTTCACCAGCCGGAACCCGGTCATGCCGAGCATGCCGTGCACATAATGGCCAAGATAGTTCCGCTTGAGATTGTCCTCGACGAACTTGTCGTAGGCCGCATCTGCCTCGACCACCGCCGATGCCCCCTGCCGGCCTGGCTCCGAACTGGGTATATCGTCCAAGACGATGTCCCTTCCCCGACGCAAGTCCCCGCCTGATGCCGGGATATGCCATGGGTCGCTTCTAGTCCCGCAGCGCCGCCACTTGAAGTGTGGCGCGTTGCAGCGTCTATGAATCAAGCAAGCTGCTCAATTTCAGAGCCGAAGCCAGAACGGAACGCGACATGAACCGACTGCTCATCGCATTGGCCGCCAGCGCAGTGTTCGCTCCGGCCGCCTTCGCCCAGGCAGGTCCCAGGCCGACGCCTGAACAGCTGGCCAGAACTTACGAGGAAGACGAACTCAGCCTCGAAAAATGCGGCGTCCCGCGCAATGCCGCCGATGACTACCGCCCCACACCGCTTCTGCCCGACCAGACCCGCGCCCCGCGCATCAAGTCGACGCAGGAATACAATGTCGACGTCGTCGCCTCCGGCCTGCCCAACGCCTGGGCGCTCGCCTTCCTGCCGTCAGGCGAAATGCTGGTGACCATCCGCGGCGAAGGGCTTCGCCTGATTTCGGCCGACGGCAAGACCTCCAGCCCGGTCGCCGGCACTCCGACAATCAAGAACGCCATCCGCCTGTTCGGCATGCATGACGTCATCCTCGACCGCGACTTCGCGAGCAACCGCATGCTCTACCTCGCCTATGTCACCACGCCCGAGGGCAGGCCGATGACTGGCTCCATCGTGCGCGCGAAACTCTCTGCCGACGGCAAGTCGCTCGAAGACTACACCGTCCTGAAGGAAGGCCCCGGCATGATTCCGCGCCGCATCGTGCAGGCGCCGGACTCGACACTTTTCATCCAGACTGCCGATATCATCACGCCCTATGTCAGCGTCCAGAACCTCGGTAGCCCGCAAGGCAAGGTGCTGCGCATCAACACCAACGGCACAATCCCCGGCTCCAACCCGTTCGTCCCCACCAAGGGCGCCGACCCATCCGTCTACGCCCTTGGCATCCGCGATCCACAGGGCATGACGCTGCACCCGACGACGGGCGAACTCTGGCTCATCGAGAACGAGCCGCGCGGCGGCGACGAGCTGAACCTCGTGCAGGCTGGCAAGAATTTCGGCTTCCCACTGATCTCCTACGGCCGCGACAATGACGGCAAGCTGCTCAATGGCGGCCTCACCCAGAAGCCCGGCCTCGAACAGCCCGTCTATTTCTGGACACCCTCGGTCGCGCTCTCCGGCATGACGATCTACGATGGCGCAGCCTTCCCTGGCTGGCGCGGCGACGTCTTCGCCGGCGGCCTCTCGGGCATGCAGCTGATCCGCCTCGACATGCAAAACGGCCGCGTCGTCGGCGAAGAGAAGATGCTCCGCGACCGCTGCAAGCGCATCCGGGACGTGCGGCAGGGACCGGATGGTCTGCTGTATGTCCTGACGGATGACGCGAACGGCGAGATCTGGAAGATCTCGCCGAAATAGGCAGCGGGAAGCACGGCCTGCAGGCGCCTGCTACACCAACCCCAGTGCCTTCCGCATCGCCTCGACTGCCGCGTCGAAAGCCAGCATCGTCGAGAGATGCCGGGGCGGATATTCGCGTACCGGCTGCAGATGGCGCAGCTCCCAGAACAAACCATCCGGCGGGTCCGCGCCGTCCTTCAGCATCGCTCGCAACGCATCTCGAGCCGCCTCGATCTCCCTCAGCGACCGCCCGACCGCATGCCGGGTCAGGATCGATGTTGCCGCCTGCCCCAGCGCACAAGCCTTTGGTTCCACCGCGATCTCGGCAATTCGCCCATCGGCGTCGAGTGTCACGTCCACCTCCACGGTGGAACCGCACACGCGCGACACTTTCAGCGACGAGCCCTGCGCATCGGCAAGGCGTCCTACATGCGGAATATCCGCCGCCAGTTCCAGAACGCGATTGTGGTACAGGTCACCGAACATGTTGGGTATGTCGGACTGATTGGGGCGGGGATCAAGGGCTGTAAGCCCGGTGCCTCGTGGTTCGACCGGCGCTCCCTTCGGTCGCTGCTCGACATGAGCATCCTCCCCGGCGCCAGCAAGAGCCCTCATGATGAGCCTGAGGCAAAACCGCCGCCCGTCGAACCTCGAGGACAGCTTGCTCCGGTCGCGCTACGTCCCCGCCCGTACCTTCGCAAAGAACCCCGCAACCACCGCTGCAAACACACCCTGCCCGATCAGGTCGGAATGCCCGCCGCCCTTGAACTCGACATACTCCGCCGC
>JBMOGP010000155.1:0-6131 GCA_049318285.1 Hyphomonadaceae bacterium | reverse complement strand
GGCAGCATTCGCGCGGCGAGACAAGCGGCGCTGCAGTTCGACCAGCGCATGGCGCGCGAGATCATCGTGCGGCTGCAGCGGGATGAGGATCCGGTCGCGGTCTGGCTGGCCTATGCCGACCAGGTTCCGGACTGGGGACGCGAGATCAGCAACGCGGTCGAGGTGGAATTCAGCCGCACGGCGCTTGGCGTGCGGAATCCAGCCAATGCACCTGATGACTGGGAGCGTCAGCAGATGGAGCAGATGAGCTTCATGCTGGACTCGGGGCTTGACGCAGCGACGCTGGATGTCGCGGAGATACGGTACGAGGGCGATGAAAAGGTCTTCCGCTGGATGCGGCCGATCCCGATGACGGAGGAATGCCTTGTCTGTCATGGGGAGAGTATCGGACATCGCGTGAGGCTGCTGCTGGGACAGGAGTATCCGCTCGACGAAGCGACGGGCTACGCGGCCAACCAGCTCGGCGGGGCGTATTCGGTGCGGCAGGTGCTAAGCGTCGGCGGCAAGCCGCCACCGCCCTGGTCGGACATCCCTGCACCGGTCGTGGCGCCGGCCGACGCCCGCGGAAACGACGATGCCCCGCTCGTCGCAGCCTCGCCGCCCGATTCGTCGACGCCGGCCCCGGATAACCGGCCCTGATATACCTCCGCAGGTGCGACATTCGCTCCCGTGGCGTCAGGGGCACTGGTTAGCGTTGGGGCGATATCCATATCTGCTCAATGAGCGACCTTGCGCGTCACCACGCAGCGAAAGGGGTGTCCGATCGCATTGCACTCGGGATCACGAAGCTGCTGCGCTTTTTCGCCGATACCTTCTTCGCGCATCGCTATGGCCACCGCGCCATCGTTCTGGAAACCGTCGCAGGCGTGCCCGGCATGGTTGGCGGCATGATGCAACATCTGAAATCGCTGCGCCGAATGCGCGACGATGATGGCTGGATCAGGGAACTTATCGACGAGGCCGAAAATGAACGCATGCACCTGATGGCGTTCGTCGCGCTGTTCAAGCCAAATGCATTCGAGCGCTTTCTTGTCCTTCTCGCACAGGGCGTATTCTGGAACTTCTACTTCGTCCTCTACCTTTTGGTGCCGCGAACCGCCCACCGCATGATCGGTTACTTCGAGGAGGAGGCGGTGATCTCCTACACGCAGTTCCTCGCTGAGATAGATGCGGGGCGCATCGACAATGTGCCCGCTCCCGAGATCGCGATAACCTACTGGAAGATGGCGCCTGATGCGCGGCTGCGCGACCTTGTGATCGCCGTAAGAGCGGACGAGATGAGGCATCGCGACGTGAATCACGGCTTCGCCGCGAAGCTGGACGCCACCAGAACGCCGGGCCGGAACCTGGAGAACGCGCCCTCCACGCTTCCAGAAAATCCGAAAGAGCATCGGCGCGAGACCCGGCCGGCACTTACGCGCACGTCAGCCTGTCCTTGAAGCGCCCACAGATGCTAGGCTTTCGCGCCCTTCTTGCCTGCACCGTAGACCGGCGTGGCGGTGGCCGAGGCTTCGTCCAGTGGCCAGCGCGCGCGCGCAGGCGTATCGAGCGGATCGGAATAGCCAAGGCGCAAGCGTTCGGCGCCGGCAAGCGCGATCATCGCGGCGTTGTCGGTGCACCAGCGCATTGGCGGGGCGACAAAGCGGAAATCGTGGTGCCGCGCTTCGGCCTCAAGGCGTGCGCGGAGCCGCTTGTTGGCGGCAACGCCGCCGGCCACGACGAGCGTGCGGCGATCGGTGAGCCCGGCCACCAGCTCCATTGCGCGGGCAGACTTCACTGCGAGAATGTCGGCCACAGCGTCCTGGAAGGACGCGCAGATATCGGCGCGGCGCTGCGCGGTCAGCGGGAGTTCTTCTGCTGCGCGGCGGACGGCGGTCTTCAGGCCGGAGAAGCTCATGTCGAGACCTGGCCGGTCGATAAGGGGCCGGGGAAGAGCAACGGCGCCTGCAGCGCCGGTCAGCGCTGCGCGTTCAACGGCGGGCCCACCCTGCCCGGCAAGGCCAAGAAGCTTGGCGGTCTTGTCGAAGGCTTCGCCCGCCGCATCGTCGATCGTCGAGCCGAGGCGGCGATAGCGCCCGACGCCCTCCACGAACACGAACTGGCAATGACCGCCTGAAACCAGCAGGAGCAGGTAGGGGAAACTTACCTCCTCGGCGAGCCGCGGGCTGAGGGCATGACCTTCAAGATGGTTGACGGCGACCAGCGGCAGGCCGCGCGCGAGCGCGATCGCCTTGGCGGTCGACAGCCCAGCCATGACGCCGCCGATCAGGCCCGGACCGGCGGTGGCGGCTATCCCGGTCAGCCCGACCCATCCGACGCCTGCCTCGTCCATCGCGAGGCGGATCAGCGAATCCAGCCGTTCGACATGGGCCCGGGCGGCGATTTCGGGCACAACCCCGCCATAGAGGGCGTGGTCCTCGGTCTGGCTGGCGACATGCTCGGACAGCACCTCGGCCCTGCCGTTTTCGAGGCGCACGACCGCCGCCGCGGTCTCATCGCAGCTGGTTTCGATACCAAGAACCGTGACAGCGCCTTGCATCATTGCGGCGGCGCTTGTACGCCGCGAACGTTCAGAAAGCCAACGATGACATCACAGCGGGCAGTATCGGGGACAGTCAGGATCGGCACGCGGGGCTCGCCCCTGGCGCTGGCGCAGGCGAACATGTTTGCCGCGCTGATCGCCGAGGCGTCACACGGCGGGATCGCCACGGTGCTGCACACATTCACAACGACGGGAGACAAGATCCTCGACCGGCCGCTGCAGGAGGCGGGCGGCAAGGGCCTGTTCACCAAGGAGCTCGACCGCGCGCAGGAGCTGGGCGAGATCGACATCGCGGTGCACTCGCTCAAGGACGTGACCGTCACCCTGCCCGACCACCTCTATCTGGCGACATTCCTCGAGCGCGAAGATCCGCGCGACTGCCTCATCGGGCCGGTTGGTTCGCTCGCGGATTTGCCACACGGCGCGGTTGTGGGCTCGTCCAGCCTGCGGCGCCAGGCGCAGCTGCTGGCCGCGCGTCCGGACCTGAAAGTCGTGATGTTCCGCGGCAACGTCCAGACTCGCCTGCGCAAGTTGGCAGAAGGTGAAGCGCAGGCGACCATTCTTGCCGCCGCAGGCCTTCGCCGGCTCGGCATGATCGACAAGGCGGCCGGCATCCTGGAGATCGACGAGATGCTGCCGGCTGCAGGCCAGGGCATCATCGGCGCCACGTTGCGAATGGATGCGCCTGACTGGCTGAAGGAACTCGCGGCAAAACTCGACAATGAGGAGGCGCGACTTGCAGCGCTGGCTGAGCGCGCCTTCCTGCGCAAGCTCGACGGCTCGTGCCGCACGCCGATCGCTGCACACTTCAGGCTGACGCCGGAGGGCGCCGAGATGGCAGGCGAACTTCTGGCCGAAGACGGCTCAAAACGCTGGCGCGCCGAAGGCTTGATCGAGGGCCGGCCAAGTACGTTTGACGTCGAAGTGCTTGGGAGTGCGCTGGGCGAAGATGTTGCCGCCGAACGTGCGTATGAACAGGAAGGCATCGCGCGCCCTGACGATGGCGATGAAGAAGACGCCGGCGCCTGATTTTGTCCGCAGCTCAATTGGCGACTTGCGATCCGGATCGCTTGAGCGGATGATTGATCGGTTCCGAAATCCGCAAGGCCCAAGCCCTGTGCCGCACTCACCCTTGCCACGCATCCTGGTGACGCGCAGCGAACCTGGCGCGTCCGAGACGGCGCAGCGCCTGCGCGCCGCCGGTTTCGACGCGATCGTTGAACCGCTGTTTGTGATTGTGCCGATTGATGCTGCGGTTCCCGAATTCGATGCCCTCGCCTTCACCAGCGCAAACGGGGCGCGGCAATTCGCCAGGCTATCGCCGCGGCGGGATGCGCGCGTGTTCTGCGTCGGCGCCCGTACGGCTCAGGCGGCCCGCGAGGCAGGCTTTACCGAAGTCATTTCAGCGGACGGCGATGTCGAGGCGCTAATCGATCTGATTGCCCGCAAATTGCCCCACGGAATGCGCCTTCTGCATGTCGGCAATGCCGAAAGCCGTGGCGATCTCGCCGAACGGCTGTCGGCGGCAGGCCATGTGGCCCGGCTTGTTCCGGTTTTCCACGCGGTTCCGGTTCAGTCGCCAGGCCCGCACCTTGCCGCCTTGCTCGCAGGAGATGCGCAGATCAACGCCGTGATGGTCCACTCGCCGCGCGCTTCGACCATCCTGGCGGGATTTGTCGACAGCGCGGGTGGCCGTGCCTTGCCTCCGATCGTTGCGATTTCGGAGGCTGCCGCGGCGCCGCTGGCCGACCACGCGGCCCGCATCGCAATCGCCGCCACGCCGGACGAATCGGCGCTGGTTTCGGCGCTCGCACGTCTCGTTTTCGGTTGAGACAAGCGCCGATCTCTGCATGTCTTTTGCGGGCGGAGGCGGAAGGCAGACGCCATGAGGCTGGTGGTCGATGACAGATCCGTCGCGCCGCGGGGATCGTGCCGGAGACGGTGACCGCAGCCACCACGCGCGCAGACCACACGCGCGCTCGCCGTGCTTGAAGACGCCGCACGCACTGGCGAGCCCTTCGCGGCGGAGCACGCGGCGCTATCGGATCTGCTTCAGGGCAATACGGCCTTGTCAGGCATCGCAGCCTTAACCGTTCCGGGCGTGCCTGCCCTGTCAAAACTGCGTACCGATTTTGATGCGCGCGCCGCGCGCGCACTGTGACAAGCGGAGGAAGACAGCGATGACGGCTGGAACTGGCTTCGTCGGGCATTTGCCGGCGTCGTGACGTTCGAACCCGCCAACAGTGTTGCGCTGGCGTCTGATACGATCCGCACGTCGCCATGAAGTCGCTCAACACGCGCCTTCCTGGTGCCGCTGCGGCAACCCCGGGGCCCGGCTGTGCGCGTCCGGGATCGAGGGCAAGTAAGCGCGGTTACATACGCGGTTGTCATCACGCTGGTGCTGAAATGTGCGCCGCGGCGCTTGCCCCGCTGTCTGTGCCCGCATAGCTCCGTCCTGCATCCCGGATGGGGATAGCCTGACGCGGCTCATGGATACTGTGAGCACATGGACACTGGGAGAACGTCTTGATCCGTACGACGAAGACTCTGGCTCTGCTTGCGACGATGGCGACGGCCCTGATGGCCTGCAGCACGCCTGCGATGGACGCCAATGCACAGACAACGCAAGCCGCGCCGAAGGCAGACGCAGCGCTTGTGACAGCTATTGCCAATCCTGCGCGATCGGAGGCGAACAAGGTTCGCGATCCACATCGTAATCCGGCTGAGACGCTGGCCTTCTTCGGGCTCAAGCCCGGCATGACGGTGATCGAGATCGCGCCGGGCAGCTACTACGCCGAGATTCTCGCGCCCTACGCCAAGGCCACGGGCGGGAAGTATATCGGCACCGGCAATCAGATCTCAGCCGTCGCTGACCAGGCTGTGTGGGGACCGCAGACCTACGTACCGTTCAACAGGGACTCAGGGCCCCTTGTACCCGCCGGAACCGCAGACATGGTCGTCACCTTCCGCAACTTCCACAACTGGTACTGGCAGCCCGGGATGGTCGACAAGTATTTCGCCGACTTTGCCGCTGCGCTGAAACCGGGCGGCGTGCTGGGCGTTGTCGATCACCGCGCCGATCCGCGCCCCGAGGCGAATGCTAACGGCCGGCTGGGCGGCGATGGCTATGTCTCGAAGGCATCGATCGTGACGGCTGCTCAGAAGGCGGGTCTGGTTCTCGAAGCCGAAAGCGAGGTCAATGCCAACCCCAAGGACACCAAGGATCACCCCTTTGGCGTCTGGACCCTGCCCCCGAACTCGTGGACCTCGCCCCGCAACCAGGGCGAGACGCCGGCCGGGTTCGACGCTGCCAAGTACAAGGCCATCGGCGAGAGCGACCGGCTGACCCTGCGCTTCCGCAAGCCTGCCTGAACGGCTCTTTGTCCCGGGCCCTGCGCCTGACAGGACGCGTGTTTCCGGCCGCCAGGTCAGCAGTTCCTGCGACATGGCGGCCGACCTTGCTTTCTTAACCCCCTCCGGGTTATAGCCCCGCGTCGGCGTAAAGCCGGAAGCTGCCTTAGCTCAGCTGGTAGAGCACCGCATTCGTAATGCGGGGGTCACGTGTTCAAGTCACGTAGGCAGCACCATT
>JBMOGP010000154.1:0-6167 GCA_049318285.1 Hyphomonadaceae bacterium | reverse complement strand
TTACCCGCCCTGGGTCGCCCAGAAACGAAAACAGGCGGCCGAAGCCGCCTGTTCCAGTCAAATCTGCAAGGAAATGAGACTAGAAATCCGCCTTCAAACTGACTTCGATCGTACGGCCAAGAGCGCTGCCGAGGCGGGCGTCATACCCGTATTCGATCTCGTACTTCGCCGGGTCGCGGTCAAAGATGTTCTCAACCGCAGCCGTGAAGCGGAGGTTCTCCGTCACGTTGAAGAGGTAGATCAGGTCGATGTAGACCGGGTCTTCGCCGTTCTCGCCGAACTGGGTACCCGGACGGTCGTCGACGACCTTCGAGCGCCAGTCAGCCTGCAGACGGAACACATGGTCGTCGAAGCGATAGGTCGTAAACGCGTTGACGGACCATTCCGGCGCAGCGCGAGCAGCGCCAAGCAGGTTGAGTTCGCCGAGGCGGTTCGAGGCGCCTTCGACAGTGAACCCGTCGAGAAGAGCCGCCGTGTCGCGCAGTTCGAGCACCTGTGTCGCCGTCGCGCCGATCGAGAAATCGCCCGGGCCGATCGGCATGCTGTAATTGATCTGGTAGTCGATACCGTTCGTGAGAACGCCCGGACCGTTGCCGAACACCGTCGTTACGCCGGCGAGCGATGTGGTCAGGGTCGCTGTTGCCGCCGGCGTGGTCGTCGGTGGGCTCAACGGGTTGCAGACGCCGCCCGGGGTGGCTGGCGTGTCCTGATAGCGGACGCGGCCGGCCAGCGGGTGGTTGCAGGCGTTGAATGCGTCCGTTGTGCTGTAGACAGCGTTCCGGATCTGGTTGGTCGTTGCCAGCGACCGGAACTCGTTACTCGTCTCGATGTTGAAGTAATCGACGATGATGCTGAGATCGTGGTCCGCAGCAAAGCCTTCGCTCTGCCAGATTACGCCTGCATTCCACGACGTTGCTGTTGCAGGCCCGATCTGGGCATCCGTCACAGTGACTGACGGGAGCCATTGGCTGCCAGCGAGCGCATAGTTGGTGACGCCGTTGGTGACTTCACCGGCCTGCAGACCAATCGGCGGCGCGAGATAGTTCGTGCCATAGGAGCCGCGAACAGACAGCGGACCCCAGACGTCCCACTTGCCCGACACCTTGTAGACCGTGTCGCCGATGCCGCCTGAGAACTCTTCGTTACGAACCGCAGCCGACAAGTTCAGGTTGTCCAGAACCGGGATCTGGAGTTCGCCGAAGAACGCCGTTTGCTGCTGGTCAGCGCGCTCCGGGGTTTCTGGAGCGAAGAAGACAAACGGCCCCGATTGTTCACAACCTGTAAAGCCTGGGCGGCCCGCCGAGATCGGGTCCTGGCCCGGCCACTGGCACGGCGTGGATCCATTGTGGAAAGGGCTGGGGACCGTCTGCCGATTCTCAAGTTGGCGTCCCTGCAGACCGACGGCCCAGGCAAGCGCGCCGCCCGGCAGGTCAACCCCCGTTTCACCGCTGAAGATGAGGTCAAGAGTGAGGCCCGTTGCGACGGTTTCGCTTTCGCGATCATCGTAGAGCCAGCGCTGAAGTACCTGCGAGTTCTCCCAGCCTGAGACACCCGCGGGTGCCGCGAGATTTCGGTTGGAGCCGCTCTGCGGGTTGGTAAGGCCCAGCGCCGGGTTGCTCTGGAACGACGTCATGAACGGGTTGAGCCAGAGGCAGCCATTCTTTCCGGCGGCTGCCGGGTTCTGCGTGCCGAGGCGGCCGGCATCCAGGTCAGGCGCACTGCAGTTCGGGCCGCCAAAGCCATTCAGGGCCTGCTGAATGCGATGACCGAGCATGTCGGGAGCGGTCGTGCGCGTGATGGTCTGGTTGTAGGTCAGGCTCGCGTCGTAGTTGACATTGCTGGCCATGCCCGCCCAGTCGCCCAGCCGGCCTGTGAGTCCGCCGGATATGCGGAAGCCCTGATAGTCATACTCGTTGAGGGCTGTGTCATCCCCATAGGCGCTCGTCCCCTGGAAGGCGAAGGTGCGGTAAAGCGAGCTTGCGGCGCCAGCGATCGTGAAGCCCGAGGCAGTGGGCGCCAAAGTTGAGCCCGTATCAGCAAGGAACTGGTTCACGTAGGGGTTGGTGCGCGGAATAAAGAGTTCAGCGCCCGTCTGAGCCTGCGCGGGGCCGCGCGAGGTCGGCAGCGACGGCGACACATGGGTTGCTGAGCGGACCTGACCATAGGCCACGTCCAGGTGGAAATCCATGTCATCGTTGACCGCAGCGTTAACCTGACCGTAGGCGCGGTAGACGTCCTGATCTTCAACAAGGTTGTAGAAAGGGAAGTAGCCGAAACGGCAGAAGCCGGCATTGGGGGACGTGGGGGCCGACCAGGCGCCGCCGATGGCTTCGCAGTTCGCCAGGCGAGAGCCGACGGTGAGGTTGTTATCATAGATGCCCGCGCCCAGAGCGGCGCCAAATTCGTCGGCGGTCGTGAACTGACCACCCGGACCGGTCGGCGTGATAACGGTGGGAAGCGCGCCGCGCGGCGTGTAAACACCAATGTTGGAAAGCGCAGACCACGGAGCAATGTTCCTCGAGTAGGGCGTAACCGCCCAGTCGCGCTTGTCGGGGGTCAGGGCAGAGCGATGCTCGTACTCGACCGACCACAGGAAGTTGACGTCACCTTCGCCGATCCCGCCCAGCAGGCTCGCCGTGTAGTCGCCGTCCGACCCATCGACATATTTGTAGCTTGCGTTTGCTTCGAGGCCTACAAAGTCCGTGCGCGTGATGAAGTTGATGACCCCGCCGACGGCGTCGGCGCCGTAGGTCACCGCCGCGCCGTCCTTGAGCAGTTCCGTGCGGGCGATGGCGTTTCCAGGAATGAACGAGACATTCTGTGAAACACGCTTGCCGTTGAGCAGGGTCAGTGACTTCTCGGCGCCGATGCCGCGAAGGTTGAAGCTGACTGCGCCCGGGGCCGAGCCGCCCTGGAAGTTCGCTTCGCCTTGCGTGAACCCCGAGATCGTCAGGTTCTTGGCAAACTCGAGCGCCGTCGGTGAGCCTTGCTCTTCAAGGTCCTCCTGGGTGAAGACCTCGACCGGAAGCGCGGCGTCTTCCGGCGTACCCGCAATCAGCGAGCCCGTAACGACGACGCGGTCGCTGTCGCCGCTTTCTTCAGCCGGCGGCTGTGGTCCTGAAACCGTGTCCTGAGCCCAGGCCGGAAACGATCCGGCCAAACCAAGTAAAAGTGCAGCGCTGGACGCGCCGCGGAGCGTGAATTTCATGGCAAAAAAACTCCCCGTGCTGAGTCTGTTGGCGACTCTTGACCCTTTGATGACTGTATTGCGACGTGAGGTCAACCGACCGGCCTGCCGTCGATTTGAATTTCTAACGCCTCTGCGGGGTGCCTGAGTTTTTTGCGCGATCCGGATCGATGCTGCCGGTCCGGATCCGCGCCAATCTCATGACGTTACGTCATGAAAGCCTTTGTGCGTATCGTGTTTGCGGCATTCGGCGACGGACGGCGCTTGCGTGGCGCGAAAGTCGCAATCGATGGCAATCAAGCAAAGCAGAAGCGGACGATGCGCTGTGGTCTGTGACGCTGGCCGTGTCTGAGGCGTGCTGCGGTGCAGCAGAACGCGTTCTCGCGTTTGATGTTTGACGATCGCGGCAATCGCGGACTTATGTGCGGCGATGATCGTAGTAATGGGTCGGCGGGCATGCTCGAACTGAAGGAGGTGTCGCGCCGCATCAATGGCGTCGATCATCTCGCTGGAATTTCAATGCGGATCGAGAGCGGCGTGATGAACGTGCTGCTCGGCCCCGCGCGCGCGGGCAAGACCAGCCTGATGCGCGCCATGGCAGGCCTCGACCGGCCCGGCAGCGGCGAAATCTGGTTCAACGGCGTCAATGTCACCGGCACACCGGTCGCCAGGCGCAACGTCGCGATGGTCTACCAGCAATTCATCAACTACCCCGGCTGGACCGTGCGCGAGAACATCGCCTCGCCACTGAAGGTCAAACGCACCCCAGCCGCCGAAATCAATCGCGACGTGCAACGCGTCGCCGAACTGCTCCGCCTGACGCCCTATCTGGACCGCAAGCCGCTCGAACTCTCGGGCGGCCAGCAGCAGCGCGTCGCCATGGCCCGCGCCATCGTCAAGAAAGCCGGCCTCGTCCTGCTCGATGAACCGCTCGCCAACCTCGACTACAAGCTGCGCGAGGAACTGCGCGCCGAGCTTCCAAGGCTTTTCGCCGATTCCGGTGCTGTCGTTGTCTACGCCACCACCGAACCCCTCGAAGCCCTCCTGCTCGGCGGTATGACCGCCACCATGAGCGAGGGCCGTGTCACGCAATTCGGCCACAGCCATCAGGTCTATCGCGCGCCAGCCGATCTCATAACCGCCGAGACCTATTCCGACCCGCCGCTGAACGTCTTTCCAGTCACCGCAGCCGTCAGACCGGCCCGCTTCCCCGGCGCTGCAATGCTCGCCGTGCGTCCCCATCATGTCCGTCTGTCACCAAAGTCGGGAGAGGCCGACGCCTACGCTGCGACGGTCCTCTCCATGGAGACCAACGGCTCCGAAACCTTCGTCCACCTCCGTGTCGGCGACGCGCGCTGGGTGATGCTGACCCACGGCGTCCACGCCTTCGAGATCGGCTCGGCGCTCACCGTGCATGTTGAACCGGGCGACGTGATGAGTTTTGACTCAGCTGGCCGCGCGCTCGCGCTCACCGCAAGGGCAGCCTGAGCCATGGCCCGCATTGACCTGCAGAACATCCGTCACGCCTACGCGCCCGATCCGAAGTCAGACGCCGACTATGCACTCAAGCGCGTCGACCAGTCCTTCGATGATGGCGGCGCCTACGCGCTGCTCGGGCCTTCGGGCTGCGGCAAGACCACCCTGCTCAACATCATGTCCGGCCTCGTCGCGCCGACCGAAGGCCGCGTCCTGTTCAGCGGCGACGACGTCACAGCGCGCCCCACCGAGAAGCGCAACATTGCCCAGGTCTTCCAGTTCCCCGTCGTCTACGACTCCATGACGGTCCGCGAGAACCTCGCTTTCCCCCTGCGCAACCGCCGCATGAAGCCTGACGATATCGCCCGCCGCGTCAACGACGTGCTCGATCTCGTCAGCCTCACCGCGCTCGCAGACCGCCGCGCCCGTGGCCTCACCGCGGACGAGAAGCAGAAGATCTCCCTCGGCCGCGGTCTCGTCCGCTCCGACGTCAACGCCATCCTGTTCGACGAGCCGCTCACGGTCGTCGATCCGCAGGTGAAGTGGGAGCTGCGCGCCAGCCTGCGCGACGTGCACCGCCGCACGCGCACCACCATGGTCTACGTCACTCACGACCAGACCGAAGCGCTTACCTTTGCCGACAGGGTTGTGGTGATGTACGATGGCGAGATCGTGCAGGTCGGCTCACCCGCTGATCTCTTCGATCGCCCCCAGCACACCTTCGTCGGCCACTTCATCGGCTCGCCCGGCATGAACATCATGCCCGCCAGCGTCGACGGCGCCACCGTCCGTCTCGGCGAGCACAGCGTCCCGCTCGCCTCCGCCCCGCGTCTCGATGCATCGCAGAAGCTGCAGCTCGGCGTCCGCCCCGAATTCGTCCGCCTCTCTGCGACCGGCATTCCCGCCACCATCGTCCGTATGGAAGACGCCGGTCGCTACCGGGTCGCCCACCTCGACATGCTGGGCATGCCTGTCGCCGCCATGCTGCGGGAAGGCGAGGCAGCCCCCGCCGCCCCACACATCAGCTTCGATCCCGTGGGCGTGCATCTCTATGCCGACAGCTGGCGCGTTGACCTTGGCGGAGCCGCCCAATGAAGCCCGTCAACCAGCAAGCCTGGTTCCTCGTCGCGCCCGTGCTCCTGCTCGTGGCGTTCACCGCCATCATCCCGCTGATGACGGTCGTGAACTATTCGGTGCAGTACGTCGCCACGAACGCGCAATTCCACTGGGTCGGCGATCTCTGGTATCGCGAAGTGCTGCACGCGGAGAAATTCTGGAACGCGCTTTGGCGCAACCTCGTCTTCTCCGGCATCATCCTCGCCATCCAGATCCCGCTCGGCGTCCTCATCGCGCTGAACATGCCGCGCAAAGGGTGGGGCGTGCCCACCTGCCTCGTGCTGATGTCCCTGCCGCTGCTGATCCCATGGTATGTCGTCGGCATGATCTGGCAGATGTTCGGCCGCGTCGACATCGGCCTGATGGGCGTGATGCTGCGCGACTTCGG
>JBMOGP010000153.1:0-6167 GCA_049318285.1 Hyphomonadaceae bacterium | reverse complement strand
GCGCGCCGAGCATTGCGCTTCGGGTGCCGAAATAATGCGCGGGCAGGGCGCGGGAGTACCCGGCAGCTTCGCCCGCTTCGTTGAGCGTCAGTTCGTCGAGACCCCGTTCGGCGACAATCCTCTTGGCGGCTTCCAGAATGGCGCGCTCAGCCGTCTCTCGCCGCGCTGCCTGGGTCTGGCGATCGCTGGCGACGAGGGTATCTTCCCTTGAGAGATAGCTTCGCGAGGCCATTGCGCCATGCAACATACTAGTTTGCGGACAAGCAAGTATGTTACGCGGGGGCAAGCTGCCGACCAAGTGTCGCATGCCGCAGCGCGGTGAGGTCCGTCCGTGTGAAAACAGCGCCGCGCAGATAACACAAGGAGCTGCAGCTGTTGCTCGCGGCGGCCTCTTGGAACGGGGCGACAACAGGTGATCGCAGGTAGACGACCCAAACGCCCGCATCCATCGCGCAGATCGAATTTCACAGGGCGAGCCTGCTGGTCTTCGAGACAAGGGCGAGGATCACACGGTAAGCCATGAGATGGTTGGCGCGCCGGGTCGATGCGGCCTTCGCCGCTAAGGACAGGATCGATCTGCTGCTGATCATGACCAACCATCACGACGCCTGACCTGGAGCGGTTTTCGATGGCGGCGCGGCAGGTATGAGGACGCGATCGCTCAAACACGCGCGGCGCTATGGGTGCTCCGGGTTGGGCCCGTGCCATGATCGAACGCGTCAAATGCACGACGCGAGTTGGGGGAAAAGACCTTCGCTCTCGAAGAGTTGCCGGAAGCCCGGCTCCGGGTCAACGCCGCCTGAGGGTGGCGGCTTGACGGCTGCTGTCCGGACGAATGCTGTTTCCCGGGGCGATGGTTTCGATCTACAAGGCAAGCGCTCGCGTCAGTTTTCGAGGACATCCAATGACAGCCACCAGCCTTGCCGCTCCCGCCGCTCCAGCCGACGAAATTTCCGCCTACATCTCGGCCGCGACCAAAGCGGCCTGGGAGGTGAGGGGGCTGACGGCCGGGACGCCGCTGAAACCGATCGGGAAGGTTGGTGTGCTCGGCGCCGGCACGATGGGCGGCGGCATCTCGATGAACTTCGCCAATGTCGGCATTCCGGTGACGATCGTCGAAATCCAGCAGGCGGCGCTCGATCGCGGCCTCGGCGTGATCCGCAAGAACTACCAGACCTCGGCCGACAAGGGCCGCTTCCCGCAGGAAGAAGTCGGCATAC
Organism: Hyphomonadaceae bacterium; assembly: GCA_049318285.1. Classification (GTDB taxonomy): domain Bacteria; phylum Pseudomonadota; class Alphaproteobacteria; order Caulobacterales; family Hyphomonadaceae; genus UBA7672. Next base: position 4,947 of record JBMOGP010000153.1, on the reverse strand, counting down.
GCATGGGTCTCCTCAACGGCTCCCTCAACCGCGCCGATCTCGCCGATTGCGATCTGGTGATCGAAGCCGTGTTCGAGGACATGGCTGTGAAGAAGGACATCTTCGCGGACCTCGACCGGATCTGCAAACCCGGCGCGATTCTCGCGACAAACACCTCCTATCTCGACATCAACGAAATCGCGTCAGTTACGAAGCGCCCGGAAGACGTGATCGGCCTGCACTTCTTCTCACCAGCAAACGTGATGAAGCTGCTCGAAATCGTGCGCGCGAAGCACACATCCGACACCGTGGTCGCCACCGCGATGGACCTTGCGAAGAAGATCAACAAGGTTGCGGCGCTTGCCGGCGTCTGCCCCGGCTTCATCGGCAACCGCATGCTCTCGAAACGCGGCCTGCCCGCCGGCGCGCTGCTGAAGGCAGGCGCGATGCCGTGGGAGATCGACGCGGCGTTCAACGCGTTCGGTTTCAAGATGGGGCCGTACCAGATGTCCGACCTTGCCGGTCTCGACATCGGCTGGAAGCCGGGCGCCGCCACCGCGAACCCGCTGCGCGACATGATCTGCGAGCGCACGTCGCGCCGCGGTCAGAAATCGGGTGCTGGCTACTACGACTACGACGAAAACCGCGTCGGCCGTCCGTCTCCGGAAGTGGAGGCCATCGTGAAGGAGTTCGCCGCGAAGTCGGGAGCCGCATCGCGCAAGGTCACGCAGGAGGAAATCCTCGAAGAGTGCGTCTTCCCGATGATCAATGAGGGCGCTGCCATTCTCGAAGAAGGCATGGCCCAGCGGCCGGGCGACATCGATGTCACCTGGCTCAATGGCTATGGCTGGCCGCAGGACAAGGGCGGACCGATGTTCCTTGGCGACAAGGTCGGCCTGCAGCGCGTGCTCGAAGTCACCGAGCGCGTGGCGAAAACCGTCCCCGAAATCGCGGTCTCGAGCCTGCTGCGTTCGATGGCCAAGGACGGCCGCAAGTTCGCCGACCTGCCGCCCCAGCCGCTGAAGGTCTAACCCGCGTTCGCGTAGCCGGGCGTCGACTTGTAAAGCACGCCCAGCACGCATGCGCCCATGATCGCCGGGATCAGTGCAAGCCAGGGCAGGCCGTGAGCGCCCAGCCCTGCTGCGCCAGCGATGCTGATTGCGACAAAAGACTGGCCAAGGCCTGACATAAGCGACCCCTTCGCGCGCCGTCGCACGAAGTCCCGGCGCGAGCCAGGCGTGCGCCGCCACAGGCCGATCAGTGCGGCCGAGGTGGCGGCGCCCAGAACGCCCGCTGCCGTCCACGCGCCCGCCCATGGCTCGCGCCAGAGCAGGATGGCGACCGGTATCGTCATCAGCGCGAGTACCGGCAGGACAGCTGACAGCCACTTGGCGCGGTCGATCGCCTTCGGCGGGATCGGCGCTGATGCAAGAAAATCAGGCGCATCCTCGGCCGAGACGGTGATCCAGGTCAGGCTACCGGCCAGCGCGCTGGACAGCAGGGTAAGCGCCGGTGCGAAGGCGGCCTCGCTCAGCGTCAGTCCACGGTCGGGACGGAACAGGATGAAGACCAGCGGAATGAAGTAGATCAGCTGCAGCCCGACCTGCGAGAGCAGCAATGGGTCGCGGAGGAGGAGCCGGAGTTCCTTGCGCATCACGGATCGCATCACCCCGCCGCGCACGTTGGCGACACGCACATCGGTCATGCGCTTGCGCTGGCCCATCGTGGAGGCGGCTGCCGCGTCCGCCACGAAGCGACGACTGAACACATAGACACCCAGCGGGAAGACAATGGCCACGGCCGCCAGCCAGACGAGTGTCGAGGGAATGTCGCCCGTGAATGCGCGCGAGGGGAACAGCCACCAAGCCTGGGGGTCGAGATCGAGCCTGCGGATCATCTCGATGATTTCCTGCTGCTCCATGCGGTCGTCGCCGCGCGTGTTGATGTTGAAGAGCTGGAAGCCGAGGAACACCGCTGCGCCTGCCACAGCGCTGATCACCTGCGCGAGCACGCGCGTGCGTCGCGGTCCGATCAGGCGGAACAGGCCGGTCACGATCAGCAGCGCGATCCCCGTCGCCGCAAACGCCAGCGACGCGAGCACGATCAGCGCCGAGAGCCACAGCGGCGAGGAAAACACCGCCATCCAGAGCAGAGGCGGACCCAGCATTCCGGCGTAAAGCGGCAGCGCGCTGACGGCGATGGCGGAGGCTCGCACCACCAGCACGCGCCAGGGCGAGATCGGCGAGGAGAGCAGCAGGTCGAGATCATTGCGCGTGTAGATCGCTTCCACGGCCGCCAGGATGGCGCCTGACATCATCACTGAGCCGATGAAAGCAACAACGACACCGATGATGGTGAGTGTCAGGCCATCAGCAGGGCCATTGAGAAAGGGCGGCGGCGGAATGAGCGGGCCGAGGCCGCGTAACATGAAGAAGCTGACCGCTAGCCATGCGACGAGCACGAGCCCGATGATGATCAGGCCGCTGCGCGGGTTCATCTTGCCGCGCCGCCAGAACAGCCGCAGCTCGTGCCCCATGAGCCAGCGTATGCTGCCCGGCCTGCTCATTGTGCGCCCGCAGTTTCGCGTGCGGCGGCAGGCTGCGCGGTAAGCGAGAGGAACACGTCCTCCAGCGACTGCCCCTGTGCGCCCGCCTGTGTGCGCAGCTCTTCAAGCGAACCCTCGATCAACAGCTTGCCGTCCTTGATGATCCCGATGCGATCAGCCATGCGCTCGGCGACTTCGAGAATGTGCGTCGTCAGGATCACGGCCGCTCCCTGGTCGACGCGTTCGCGGATCATGTCCTTCACCAGACGGCTCGCGGCGGCATCGAGCCCCGTCAGCGGCTCATCCAGCATCAGCAGCTTGGGCTGGTGCAGCAATGCCCCGGCGAGCACCGCCTTCTGCTTCATGCCGCGCGAGAAGGTCTCGCAGCGGTCATTCCGGTTGTCCCATAGCGTGAGGATCTTGAGCAGCCGTTCTGCCTCCGCCCGCGCATCCGCCGGCGGCACGCCCCACAGGCCGGCGACGAATTCGAGGTACTCCCATGCCGTCAGCTTGTCATAGAGCAGCGGTTCATCCGGCAGCCATGCAATCATTTGCTTGGCCGCCAGCGGATCGGCACGCGCATCGACATCGAACACGCTGATCGACCCCGCATCCGCCGCCAGCAGGCCGGCCACCATCCGAAGCGTTGTCGTCTTGCCCGCGCCATTGGGGCCGAGCAGAGCATACAGCTCGCCCGCCCGGACATCGAAGCTGATGCCATCGACCGCCCGCTTGCCCCCATAGCTCTTGGCGAGGTCTGTTACGCGAAGGGCGGTGGACATGGGACGAGACAACTCCAGCTGGTAAAGGGGGGCCTTTCTAGCTGACCCACGCTGATCCGTCAGCAACAGAGCCGCGTAGAGGCACCGTGAACATGCTCGCCCCCTTTCTCGCAAGTCTGATTGGCATGGGCGTGGTCATGCTTCTGGCCTGGCTGTTCCAGCGCATTGTCCGCAATGGCGGCTGGGTCGACGTGTTCTGGACCTTCGGCACCGGGGCGGCCTGCCTGATGGCTGCCTTGTGGCCCGAACCGGCTGCGAACGCCAACCGTCAGCTGCTGGTCGCCGCCCTGGCGGCTGTCTGGGCGCTGCGGCTGGGCGTTTACATCGGCCATCGCGTTGCGAGCGAGCCGGAAGACACGCGCTATTCCGGCTTCCGTAAGGAGTGGGGCGTCAATTTCCAGCGCAACATGATGATCCTTGTCCTGCCGCAGGCACCTGCGACAGCTATCCTCTCGCTGTCCGTTTTCGCCGCCGCGCATGGCGGCGGAGCCGAACTCGGTCTGCGCGATCTGCTCGGCATTGCGATCCTCGTCATAGCCATAATCGGTGAAGGTCTGGCTGACGAGCAGATGCGCCGCTTCCGCGCCCAGGGGCTCCGCGGCGCCATCATGGACAAGGGCCTCTGGGGCTGGTCGCGCCATCCGAACTACTTCTTCGAATGGCTGGGCTGGCTCGCCTATCCCGCCATCGCCTTTGAGCCGTCCCAGCTTTGGACGTGGGTCACGTGGATAGCGCCCATCGTCATGTTCATCCTGCTGCGTTTTGCGACCGGCGTTCCCGCCACAGAGAAATCCATGCTGGCAAGCCGAGGCGAGAGGTTCCGCGATTATCAGAGGCGGGTAAGCGCCTTCTTCCCGCTTCCCCCGAAAGGCAAGTCCTCATGAGCTTCGTCGCGCGCGCGATCATAGCCTTCGAATCCGCGCCGCTGCCCGACAGCGTGCGCAAGGGCGCCGTGTCCTTCCTGGTCGGTCGCGTCAAGCAGCAGATGAAATCCGTGCCTGAGAATGCAGCGGCGGACTTCGCCGAGGATATGCGCAACCATCCGATCGCCGAGCACACGGTCGACGCCAACAAGCAGCACTACGAAATCCCCGCCGCGTTCTTTGCGCTCTGCCTCGGGCCCAAGTTCAAGTATTCGAGCTGCCTTTACGAGCCGGGCGAGACGCTTGCGCAGGCGGAAGTCCGCGCGCTGACGCAGACGTGCGAGCACGCCCAGCTCGCCGACGGACAGGACATCCTCGAACTCGGCTGCGGTTGGGGTTCGATGACGCTGTTCATGGCAGCGCGTTATCCCGGCGCGCGCATCACGGCGGTGTCGAACTCAGCAAGCCAGCGCGCCTTCATCGAAGGCCGCGCGCGCGAACAGGGGCTCACCAACGTCCGCATCATCACGGCCGACATGAACGTGTTCGACACGGATCAGCGCTTCGATCGCATCGTTTCCGTCGAGATGTTCGAGCACATGTCGAACTGGCGGGCCCTGCTGGAACGCTGCCGCAGATGGCTTCATCCCGACGGACGCCTGCTGACGCATGTTTTCGCGCATCGAACAGCGCCCTATCGGTTCGACGTGAATGATCCGGCCGACTGGATCGCGCACCACTTCTTCGCCGGCGGCGTGATGCCCAGCCGCGACCTGAT